>JBBSLR010000604.1:0-2097 GCA_038255045.1 Phormidesmidales cyanobacterium | reverse complement strand
CGCCCACCACCTGCTCGACCGGGGCCAGCGCCCCCTGCAACATGGTGCCAAGGCCGCCCAGGTTCACGGTTTCTAGGGTGTCGCGGGTGGTGGCAAAAAAGCCCAGCACTTCGTCGCGCACGATGCTCAGGTCAATGCCGTCAATGGCGGTGTCGAGGCGATCAAATAGAGCGTTAAAGGGGTCTTCAATGCGCTGGGCCTCGCGAATGGGCACGACCAGGGCCTGCTCTAGCTGCTCGCGCAGGTAGTTTTCTAGAGCGCTGGGCTGAAACAGTGGCGTCTCTAGCACCCGATTGATTTCGCCCAGCAGGGGCGCAGATCTTGCCGCAGGGCGTGCAGGGCGATCGAGGTTTCAACCATCGCTTCGCGAAACTGAGGATAGTCTGCCGGAGCCAGCGCCAGAGTTTGGCTAAAGCTGCCGCTGAGCAGGGTGAGGCTTGCCGCCACGGGGTCTACCACCGCTGTGGGCAACAACGATGCTAAAAAGGTCTCTAGCTGGTCAATTAAGTGCTGCACCGGGCCGACGCCGAGGGTATTGAGCACTGCATCCAGCGCCCGCTGGAATACCTGCACCACCAGCGCTTGAGGATCAGTCGCCGTGGCCGCTTGGTCAATTAACGGCAGCAGGGTGCGGCTCAGTTCTTGCACCGACTGCACCCAGGCGCGAATGGTCTCGGCCTCTGGGCCTTCTAAGCTGCCCAGCACTCCCAAAAGCTGATCTACTAGGGTGTTAAAAATGTCGGTACGGTTTTCGGGAATACCCTCGGCAATGCCTGCCACCGCCTGCACAACGGCCTGAATTTGGCTCAATAAGTCGCCGCTAATAGCCTGATTAGCTGTCCCAATCTGCTGCTCAAAGCCGACCAGCGCTGCCGTTGGATCAGCCTCGGCCTGAAGCTCAATAACCCCTGCCAAAAGCTCATTGATCTGCTCAATCAGGGCAGCCGCATCCAGGTCAAACAGCCCCGAAACTTGCCCGGTGAGCTGTTCACCCACCGTCTCAACGCCCCCGCTCAGCGAACCTGAGGCATTGGCCGCCGCCTCAAACGAGCTACCCAGATCGCCCACCCCGGCTAGGGTGTCTTCTAAGCTGTGGATATTGACGACCAGCGTTCCTTCAGCCATAGCTTATGCGTCCTCCGGGGTGCCAAAAATTGTCGCTAAGGGAGCCAGGCTTTCCTCTAGGCCAGCGGTGGCTGTCGTTACCCCGTCCAGGGCACCGGAGATCTGGGGGGTGGGGTCTGAAATGTCGGGAATGTTGCCTAACCCCGCGATCGCATCTAGCGCTCCGGTAACCGTATCTAAAAACCCCGCAGCCTGATCTAGCAGACTGGTATCCAGTCCGCCCAGGGGGTTGGGTGGGGGCGGCGGCGGCGGGCTTTCCCGCAAAATCACAACGTAATCTAGCTGGTCGGGGTGCAGGCCGCTCTCCTGTAAATCGAGGGTTTCGAGGATCACGTACTGCACCTCGGTAGCGGTAATGATGTCGGCTACAAAGGTGACGGGTTCGCCCGCAAAAAACTTCTCCCGCAGGGTTTCGAGAAACTCGCTCTGGGCTTCCTCACCGTAGAGACTGCCGGCGATCGCCACCCGCGTTGGCACCGTGTTCAAGTCTTGAAATAGGCTGCCCACTTTTCCCGGCACCGTCAGCTCTACGTAGCGGCGCTGCTCTAGGGTACGAATCGAGGCAATTCGCGGAATCTCCCAATCGCCCAAGACGGGTTTAACTCTCATGACAGATCTACTCCATGACGTTGGGCCTGGGACTGCAAGATGGCGCTCACCATCTCGGTCAGGGTTTCGGCAACCTCTAGTCCGCTGGGGCCAGAGCCATCACCAGACAGATCGGCCAGGGTGGCCTCAAGGTCGGAAACGTTGCCCAGGGCTGGGGTTAAGAAGGTAGTCGAGGCGGTGCTTGAAATGGCAGCAGTCGGGGGAACGTTTCGCTGCGCCGATGGGGTGGGTGCTGGGTCAGAGTGGCCTGGAGAAGATGCCTCGGCGTAGAGAGCCGCAAGGCGGGTGAGGTTGAGGGAGGGAGAGGGGGAGGGAGTGATGGAGAGGGGGGGGGATGGGCCCGGGGAGTGGGGGAGGGGGGGG
>JBBSLR010000603.1:0-2101 GCA_038255045.1 Phormidesmidales cyanobacterium | reverse complement strand
TGGCAACGCAGTCTAAAAAGTGGGCGCACATTTGCTTGAGCGGCTCTGTGGCGGCAACGGCCAATTCTTCCACCTGGGGGCCATTGGGTACAAACGGGGCTGTTTGGGTCTGAAATTGCCCTCGATGAAGGGTCAGGGGGGCGCTCTGGGGGCTTTCGTCAAAGACTAGGGTGCCGCGATCGCCCACCAGAGCCAGTCGCCGCTGCTTGTCGGGGTTGGCCCAGCTCACGTGCATGGTCACGACCACCGGATCGGGATTGGCTTCGCTGCCGTAGGTCAGCCGCAGCCAGCCCACATCCCTCAGCCCCGAGGGAAACCTCGGCTGGGCCTGGGGCTGAAGCCAGGTCTGCCCCCAGGCCGCCACGGCGGTGGGGCTTTGATCTAGCCAGTAGTTCACAATCGACACATCGTGGATGGCCAAGTCCCAGAGGGCGTCGGCATCGGGGCGCACGGGGCCGAGGTTGGTGCGAGTGGCGTAGCCGTAGCGCAGGGGGCCAAGCTGCGGGCACAGCTCCCGTCCCCGCTGCACCGCCGGGTGAAACAGGTAGGTGTGGTCAACCATGAGCTGCCGCTGCTGGGCCTGGGCCAGCTGGCAGAGGGTTAGGCTGGTGGCGCTCTCTAGGGTGAGGGGTTTTTCGCTCAGCACGTGCAGGCCCGCTTCCAGAGCCGCTGCAATCATCGGGTAGTGGGTGCTGGCGGGGGTGGCAATCACCACGGCATCAAGGCCGGGGTGGGCCATGGCCTGGGGCCAGCTGTGGTAGCAGGCCATGGTTTTGTCTAGCGAGAAGCGATCGCCCAGCTCGCGCAGCCGCTGGGGATCGGGGTCAACCAGGGCCACCACCCGAGCCTCGGGCAGGGCCAAGAAATTTCGCAGCAGGTGGGTGCCCCAGCGGCCCAGGCCAAAGATTGCCAGGTTAATCGGGGGGGGATGAGGGATCACGGGGCGAGGTTAGGGCCTGGGCTAGGGGACTGTAGGCGGCGGCGGCGGCGGCCTGCTCGGCCTGTTTTTTGGTGGAGCCAGCGCCAGTTCCCCAGCAGGTTTCCCAAAACCACACGGTGGCTTGATATCGCTGGGGGTCACCATCCACCGGGCGCTGTTCTAGGGTTTGGTACTGGGGCAGCATTTTGGTGTGGGCTTGGGTCAGCTCTTGAAGGGCGACCTTGTAGTTTTGGCGGGCGGGGTCTTGGCGAACGCTGTCGGCCAGGCGCAGCAGTGGGTGATTGAGCCACGATCGCACCAGGTCAAGGGTATGGGTTTCTAAATACAGCACCGCCACCACAGCCTCTAGGGCATCGGCCAGGTGGCTAGGGCCAGCCGTCATCGAGGGGCCAACGATCAGGTAGGGGGCTAGGCCCAGATCTTGGGCCAGGTGGCCGAGGGTGCGATCGCTGATCAGCACCGATCTCACCGCCGACAACTCCCCCACCGAAGCCTCCGGAAATGCTTCTTGCAGGCACTCCGTCGCCGCCAGTCGCAGCACCGCATCGCCCAGCAGCTCTAGCTGCTCGTAGTTATAGTCGGCATCCACCGACTTGTGGGTTAGAGCCTGGTCGAGGCGAACCCAGTCTAGGGTGATATTGGCGGGCAACCCCAGAGTTTGCACACAGCGCTGGAGCTGTCGCTGCCGAGAGGTTGGTAAATCGGTCACAGCTATTATCTGGGGCTACAGCTACAACAGGCAAACAAATATAGGGGAAGGAGGTAGACATAAGCCGGGTTCTGTTCCCCCGTTGCCGAGGGGGCGGTTATCTATCTGGGACGTCTGTTACCAAACGCCTCTTGCGGTACTCACAGCGGGGCCGGAAAAAGACCAACCTTGCCCCTTGACCTTGCACCCAACCGGGGTTTACCGAGCCAGCACCTCTCGATGCTGCTGGTGCGCTCTTACCGCACCCTTGCACCCTTACCTGTGAAAGAATGAAGGACGAAATGGCTTGCTGCCCTCGGCCTTCGGCCTTTCCATCGGCGGTATGTTTCTGTGGCACTCTCCTCACGGTCGCCCGCACTGGGCGTTACCCAGCAGGTCTGGTCTTTCGGGAGCCCGGACTTTCCTCAGACTGGCGTTAGCCAATCCGCAACCGCCTGCGCTACCTCCCTCTT
>JBBSLR010000602.1:0-2114 GCA_038255045.1 Phormidesmidales cyanobacterium | reverse complement strand
GCCATTCCGCCATGATCGACCATCTCACTCAGCTCGGGATTACCGCCGTAGAACTGCTGCCCGTCCATCACGTTCACGCCTACCCCGGACACCTGGCCAATACCGGGCTGCGCAACTACTGGGGCTACGACTCGCTCAACTACTTTGCCCCCTACGGCGGCTACAGCAGCGCTGGCCCCTACGGTGGCCAGGTGAATGAATTCAAGCAAATGGTTAAGGCGCTGCACCGGGCCGGCATTGAGGTCATTCTAGACGTGGTTTACAACCACACTGGCGAGGGTAGTCATCTGGGGCCAACCCTCAGTCTGCGGGGCATCGACAATGCTGCCTACTACCGTCTGGTCGAAGACGCCCCCCGCTACTACATGGACTTTACCGGCTGCGGCAACTCCCTCAACGTGCGCCATCCGCAGATTCTCAAGCTAATTATGGACAGCCTGCGCTACTGGGTGCTGGAGATGCATGTCGATGGCTTTCGCTTCGACCTGGCCTCGGCCCTGGCTCGTGAGCTATACGAGGTCGACAGTCTGGCGGCTTTCTTTGACATCATTCACCAGGACCCGGTGCTGTCTACCACAAAGCTGATTGCCGAGCCTTGGGATCTGGGCGAGGGGGGCTATCAGGTGGGCAATTTCCCGCTGCTGTGGTCAGAGTGGAACGGTAAATACCGCGACTCGATGCGCGACTTCTGGCGCGACCACGACTGCCGCCTGGGGGAATTTGCCTTTCGCATTACCGGCAGCTCTGACCTGTACCAGAGCAACGGCAAGCGCCCCCACGCCAGCATCAACTTCATTACCTGCCACGACGGGTTTACCCTGCGAGATTTGGCCAGCTATAACGAAAAGCACAACCTGGCCAACCACGAAAACAACCGCGACGGCGAAAGCTACAATCGCTCCTGGAACTGCGGCGCCGAGGGTGAAACCGATCAGCCTGAGATTCTGGCGCTGCGGCAAAAGCAGCAGCGCAATCTGCTAGGCACTCTGCTGCTTTCCCAGGGGGTGCCGATGCTGCTGGGCGGTGACGAGCTGGGCCGCACTCAGCAGGGCAACAACAACACCTATTGCCAAGATAGCGAGCTGTCGTGGTTTGACTGGCACCTAGATCCGGCCCAGCAAGAGCTGCTGGCCTTTGCTAGTCAGCTGATCAAGCTGCGCCAGGCGCACCCGGTCTTTGCCCGGCGTCACTGGTTCCAGGGGCGGGCAATCCATGGGTCTGGGGTCCATGACATTGGCTGGTACAACCCTGACGGCAGCCAGATTACCGCCCATCAGTGGCACGATGACTCAGCCAAGGCGATCGCCGTCTTTCTCAATGGCGAAGAGTTGATGACCTTTGGCCCCCAAGGGCAACGGCTGCTGGACGACAGTTTTCTGCTTTTTTTCAACGCCCAGTCTGATCCCCAAGACTTTCAGATTCCGGCGGCGGTGAAGAAAGACCGCTGGTCTATGGTGATCAACACCGATAAACCCAGCGGTTTTATCAAAGACCGGCAGATTTATGGGCCTGACAGCGCGATCGCCGTGGCCGACTTTTCGCTGGTGGTGCTCACCAGCCCCCGCTCCGGGGCCGACAAAGAGTAGCTATGCTCACCTACGAACGCATCTACGCCATTGTTCGCCAGATTCCGCCGGGTCAGGTGGCCACCTATGGCCAGGTGGCCGAGCTGGCTGGGCTAGTGGGCAAACCCCGGCTGGTGGGCTACGCCCTCTACCGAGTCGATATGACCACCGACGATGTGCCCTGGCAGCGGGTGATCAATGCCAAGGGCGAGGTCTCGCAGTCTCCCCTGCGTAACGGCACCGACTACATTCAGCGGGCCATACTGGAAGACGAAGGCATCGAGTTTGACAGCCGGGGCCGGGTTGATCTGAGCCAATATAAATGGCGCCCGCCCGAAACAGTGATCGAGCAGGCGCTAGCAGTATTTAGAGAAACGCAGGACTAGTGCAGCGTCAAAACTAAAAATTAGGGTTCGCGTAGATTGGGTGCAACGAAGTGTTCGCGCAGCGTCTCCAGCGGAGAAACCCCAACAGCAGTAAGCTTTGTTGGGTTCCGCTAGCGCTTCACCCAACCTACAAATTGAGGCTTGACAGACCACTAGGGTAGCT
>JBBSLR010000601.1:0-2117 GCA_038255045.1 Phormidesmidales cyanobacterium | reverse complement strand
TTGGCCTCGTTGTACTTTTGGTCGTACGACACCAGGTCGTTGAGGGTAAAGCCGTCGTGGCAGGTGACAAAGTGAATGCTGCGGTTGGGTTCGCGGTTGGGCTTTTGGTAAATGTCGGGGCTGCCCAAAATGCGGGAGGCCAGGTCGGGCACCCCCCCCTCGTCGCCCTTGATAAACTGGCGCACGTGGTCGCGGTAGGGGCCATTCCACTCGGCAAAGCGATCGCCGATAAAGCTGCCCACCTGGTAGAGTCCCCCTGCATCCCAGGCTTCGGCAATGATTTTGGTGCCCGCCAAAATCGGCTCTGACTCAATGTTCCAGAGAATCGGCGGGTCTTCGAGGGGGTTGCCCATCATGTCCCGCGACATCACCGAGGCCAGGTCAAAGCGAAAGCCATCCACGTGCATCTCAGACACCCAGTAGCGCAGGCTGTCGAGAATCATCCGCCCCACAACCGCGTGGTTGGGCGAGAGGGTGTTGCCGCAGCCGCTGTAGTTGGAGTAGTAGATCGGGTTGTCTTCGAGCATATAGTAGGTTTCGTTGTCGATGCCCTTAAAGCTCAGGGTGGGGCCTTCATGGTTGCCCTCCGCCGAGTGGTTAAACACCACGTCGAGAATCACTTCAATGCCCGCTTTGTGCAGGGCCTTGACCAGGTCGCGAAACTCGTTGACTGGCCCCAGGGGATCTCTGCGCGAGCTGTAGGCCCGGTGGGGAGCAAAAAAGCCCAGGGTGCTGTAGCCCCAGTAGTTCTCTAGGCCGGGCATGGCGTCTTGGGCGTCGAACTGGTGAATCGGCAGCAGCTCGACGGCGGTGATGCCCAGCTCTTGCAGGTAGGGGATTTTTTCGATTAGCCCGGCGTAGGTGCCCCGCTGCTCGTCGGGCAGGCCCGAGGAGGGATGGCGGGTAAAGCCGCCCACGTGCATCTCGTAGATGACGCTGCTGGAATAGGGAATGTGCAGGGGGCGATCGCCCCCCCAGTCGTAGTTGCGGGTATCCACCACCACCCCCTTGATGGCGGTGGCGCAGTTGTCGCCGGGGCCAATGGCACTGCTGCGATCGTAGGTGTCGTCGCCGACCACAGCGCGAGCGTAGGGGTCGAGCAGCACCTTGGTGGCGTCAAAGCGATGGCCACAGGCCGGGTCAAAGGGGCCATGCACCCGGTAGGCGTAGACCTGTCCGGTTTTTAGCCCCGGCACAAACAGGTGCCAGTAGTAAAAGGTGCGGTTTCGCTTAGGGTCAAGAGTCAGCACCCGGCTGGGTTCGGTGAGGTCGTCGGCCTCAAACAGCAGCAGATCTATGCCCGTGGCATGTTTGGAATACAGGCAAAAATTTACCCCCACGGCGTAGACGGTGGCCCCCAACGGGTAGCTTTGGCCAGGGAGAACTTTTGGACTCATAGCGCGACCTGGGTGCTGAGTGCTGAAAATATCTCTGCTGTTGATTTAGCCTGAAGCCTGTGCCAACCCCAGGTCGAGATCGACCTAGCGAGGTGCAGCCATGCCACCGGAGATCGGCACGTAAGTTTTTACCTTATCACCGAGAGTTTGTCAGCTCACCCAGGCTCAATACTTAGTTAAGCTCTGGCTAAGGTTTGACGGCGCTGATTGCTCAAGCTGCCACACCCCTGCCGGGTCGTCTAAATCTAGCGGCGTCCACTGCGGGGGGGTGCCCAGGCTGGCCTCAGTGCCAAACAGTGCCCGCCAGGTGCCCTGCTGCTGCTGCCAGGCGGTGGCAGAAAACCCGCCAAAAATCTCGCTATCCCCTAAGGGGTCAGCCGTTAGGGGATCACGCCACTGGTGCACTAAGACAGCCCAGCCGCCCGCCCGGAGAGCCTGACCCTGATGTTTTGCCCGATCTAGCCGCCACACCTGCACTGGACCAGGGTGGCAGCGATGCCAGTGCTCGACAAAGCCGTGACCCTGGCCCTCGTCATCGTCACAGGTGCCCTGTTCTAGAAAATTGTCGGTATCTAGCCATTGATAGCGGCTGGTGTCGGGGCGCTGGCGGGGGGGCAGCGCCAGGCGGTGGTGCCAGGTGCAGGTGGGCGGTTGCTCAGACCAGGTAAAGGTACCGGCAAAGCCCAGCAGGTCGGCATCAAAGCGCGATCGCCAGTCCAT
>JBBSLR010000600.1:0-2128 GCA_038255045.1 Phormidesmidales cyanobacterium | reverse complement strand
CGAGGTTTTTATGCTCTATCCCTGATGCAGCAAGCTCTCTAGGTATGTTGTCACCCGTTAAGCCCTCTGCCAAGAGGCCTCATCCCCGGCCCCAGCCCCTGAATCTACCCTAGAGCCAGCGTTGATCTCGAACTAAACTGCATTCCCAGGTAGCCCGCCTGCCTAGCAACCCACCATCCACCCAGGCTATGGTGAGGTGAGCAGGCTACACCGGGGATCGCCACAGGCCATGAAACTGCATTACGAAGACCAGGGGAAAGGGTTTCCCATGCTGTGTCTGCATGGGCATCCGGGGTCGGCCAAAACCATGGGGGTGTTTACCGCAGGGCTGCGCGATCGCTACCGCACCCTGGCCCCCGACCTGCGCGGCTATGGTCGCAGCCAAACGCGATCGCCCTTTGACCTCGAAGACAGCCTCACCGACCTGGTAGAGCTGCTCGACGCCCTGGGCATTGAGCGCTGCCTGGTGCTGGGCTGGTCGCTGGGGGGCATTTTGGCCATAGAGCTGGCCCTGCGCCACCCCGAGCGAGTAGCAGGGCTCATTCTCATTGCCACCGCTGCCCGCCCCGTCGGTGCTCACCCGCCCACCTCCTGGGGGGAGCTGCTCAACACTGGCCTGGGGTCAATTTTGAATGTGCTGGCCCCCGGCAATCGGCTAGTGCGGCAAGGGCTGGGGCCGCGATCGCTCTATCGCTATCTGCTGCGACAGCATACCCCCCACGCCTACCACCGTTTAGCTAAGGAAGGGTTTTGGGCCTTTCTCGGCACCTCTCCGCTGGCCCACCGCGCCCTCAGCCGCGCCCTGGCCCGCCGCTACAACCGCCTGCCTGATGTGGGGGCGATCGCCGTGCCCTGCCTGGTGCTCTGCGGCGCCGAAGACTGCCACATCACCGCCGCCGCCAGCCTTGAAACCGCCGCCCACCTGCCCGTCGCCGAAAGTCACTGCTACCCCAACACCGCCCACCTGCTGCCCTGGGAAATTCCCGAACAGCTGCTAGACGATATTCACCACTGGCTCGACCGGCAGCAGTCAGCGTTATAGCCATCGCCAGAACCGTTAGGCCATTCTGTATACCCCTGGTGCGATGGCTATATGCCATCGCGCTGTCTCAGGTCTCAACCGTGGCAGGGGCAGCTGCCCCAACGCCCTAGGGCTGGCCGCTAAAGGACGGCGACGAAAAGCCCCCCGCCGGAGTATCCCACTCGTCGGTAATGGTGAGCTGGTCAGGGTGACTGCACAGCTGCACCAGTGGCCGAATATTTTGCGCCCCTTCTTGCTCTAAATCTTCGATATAGCCGCCTTGGGCTGTGGCAGCCTCAAGCTCGCTGTCGAAGGGGCCAAAGTAGTAGGTACAGGCAGGCTGGTTAGTCTTAATCTCTACCCACCAGGCTTTGGTCTGGCCAAACACGTTAGCTAAAAAGCGACCCAAAAAGTTATTCATAGACCCTTCCTATCTGCCCGGTTGTTAAACAGGAGTTATGTCCCTAAACCATCCTCAGACAGCGCCACCCCTGGTTTGGTTATACTGGCTTGCTTTTGGTTTTGCAAAGAGGAAATTTGCAGCTGCGCCGCCCATTGATGACGATAGATCTCATAGAGCGCCATGCCTGTAGCCACCGATGCATTTAGGCTAGGAACCGTTCCCCGCAGCGGAATTGATATTAGGGCATCGCAGCTTTGCTGCACCGTTAGACTCAGCCCGCTGCCTTCAGATCCCACTACAATCACCGAGGGCCGATCAAAGGTGGTGCGATGCACCGGCTGACTGGCCTCAGAGGACAAGCCATAGATCCAAAAACCCTTTTCTTTTAGGGTGTCGAGGGCGCGCTTGAGGTTGATCACCCGCGCCACGGGCAGATGCTCTAGGGCACCAGCTGCCACCTTGGACACCGTAGAGGTCACCCCCACCGCCCGCCGCTGGGGAATCACCATACCCTGAACCCCCAGGGCCTCAGCAGTACGGATAATGGCCCCGAGATTATGGGGATCGGTAATGCCGTCGGCGGCGATGATCACCGGCATCTTGGTTGCCCCCAGGGCCGTCTCAATCATCTCGTCGAGGTCGTGGTAGGCGTGAGCAGCCGCCTGGGCGGCAATGCCCTGGTGATTGGCCCCGGCGGTGATTTG
>JBBSLR010000599.1:0-2144 GCA_038255045.1 Phormidesmidales cyanobacterium | reverse complement strand
GGTACGGGCAAAGGCTTCAATCGACGACAGCAGCCGCTTTTGCAGGTTGGTCAGCACCAGCATGGCCGTGGTCTGGGTTGATCGGGGGGCATCCTTCAGACGCTGCTCTCGCAGCTTGCGGTAGGCCTGCAATAGCTGGGCCAGCTTTAGCTCCGGGGCATCCTCCGGCAGCCCATCAATAATTACCGGCACAATCTCCCGCTTGGGGAAGTCGGGCTCGTTGATTTCGCGCAAGTCTTGCTTTAGCCGCCGCACCATCACCGCATCCAGCAGCTTTTTGCTGCGCACCGGCACCCCCCGGCAAAACCGCTGGGGGTCGAGAATTTCCAGCAGGGCGGCAAAGCTGTTGGAGTGGCCATTGTGGGGGGTGGCCGACAGAAACAGCCGATGCTCAAATCGACGGGCTAAGTCTCGAACTGTCTTCGTTAATTGCGAATCCACCGCATAGCGCGAGGCACTGGCGGGAGCCGCATTGTGGGCCTCATCTAAAATCAGCATCGACCCGGCAGAGAAATCGCCCAGCCAGTCCCGCAGGGGGGCGGCATAGGTTTCATCCCGCAGCAGCGCGTGGGAAATGATGAAGCGGGTGTGGGTCTTCCAAGGGTTGATGCCGTAGCCCCGCTCGCGCCGCTTAGCGGCCACAAACTCCCGATCAAAGACAATGAATGTGAGGCCAAAGCGGCTTTCCATCTCTTCCTGCCACTGGCGCACCACCGACGGCGGACAAGAAATCACCACCCGCTTAATCTTCTGCCGCAGCAGCATCTCGCGCAGGATGAGCCCCGCCTCAATGGTTTTGCCCAGACCCACATCGTCGGCGATGAACAGGTTAACCCTGGGCATCCGCAGGGCCTTCCGCAGCGGCTCTAGCTGGTAGGCTTTGACTTCAATCCCCGCCCGGTAGGGGGCCTGAAACAGCTTCGGCTCGGTGGAGGTGACACAGTTCCACCGCAGGGCGTGGAGATAGGCCGAGAAATAGCGCGGGTCATCAAAGCCTTTATGGGCCACCGCCTCCCAGGAGGAAGTTTCGATCACCTGGGCGTCGATTTCCCGTTCCCAAAACACCTCCAGCGCTTCGCCCTGGGCATCGTCCTCCAGGCAGGCCAAGCGCACCAGGGTGTCGCCCGTGGCTGCTGGGGTAACGTCTTCGACCAAAAACTGGCGCGACCTGACATGGACGATCTGACCGGGGCTGAGTGTGGTGCTGTTCTCGGTGCCTGCCAATGGTTAATCCCCAACTCACTGCTAGAAAATGCATCTAAATGTCGTTACTTACTGATGGCCTCTTGGCTAAGGTGCCCACTGCATTACTCCCAACCTTGGTGCATCAACTGCGATCACCCTCAAAGCGTGATTAAACACAACATTTCGCCGGACACCCGGACACCCTGCTTCAAACTACGGTCACCTAAGCGTTAGATCCGTACCTTTTAGCCGCATGAGGGCAACCAACTGGCGGGCATACTCCAGACATGCCAGCACATCCTCTCGGCTTAGCTCTGGGTAGACAATCAAAACCTCTTCCAGAGAAGCCCCAGCGACCATTGTGGCCAGCACCGCTTCTACCGTGACCGCCCGGCCCTGAATAATGGGCCTACCCCCAAATAATTTGGGGTCTACGGTGATCCGCTCTAGGAGCGTTTTTTCATCCATCGTCATAGTTGGAGCAGGCATCGTAAGGTCAACCAGAAAATGTCCGTGCGCTGTTGCTTTTCCCCATCATGGCAACCACAATAGAGATATTCAAGACTCAATCCATGTAAAGTGTCCGTACACTTGGATGCCTACCACTATGACTCGCAAAGGCCGCGCCCTCACGCTATCGGTGTCAGACCAAGAAAAAACCCAGCTAGAACAACTGGCGCTGGCGTTTGACCAAACCTGGGGCGACAACCCTAACGTCTCGAAGCTGGTCAAGGCCATTGCTAACGGTGAACTACGGCTGGCGACAAATCATGACTGGGGACGCGATCGCATCAATGCCCTCAACCGTTCCCGCAACCTGTGCGTTGACCTGGGCTATTTGGCTGAAGCAGTGGCGATCGCCGAACTGCTGCTAGAGCGCAGCGAGATCAACCTACCCATGCGCCAAGAAAGTCAGGCCTTTGTGGATCGGCCCAGCACCCCCTGGCGCATGGAAATTG
>JBBSLR010000598.1:0-2149 GCA_038255045.1 Phormidesmidales cyanobacterium | reverse complement strand
GCCCGCCGCCGAGCACAGCGCCCGGGCCGACACCCCCGAGTACCTGGGCCAGACCGGCGACCTACCGGCGATCGCCTTTTTGCTCACCCGGCTGCTCAACCCCAGCCTCGACGACCGCCTGGCCACGGGGGGCCAGCGGGTGCAGCTGCTGCAGCGCGACGGGCTGCTGCACGTCATGGTCGATGGCCCGGTGGCCCCCCGCCGTCGCCTGGTGGCCCCGCCCATCAACGAGTATCTGCTGTCGCTCAGCCCCGTGGGGGTGCAGGGGGCACGCATCTACGGGCGGCGCTCGGGCCAGTCGCAGCCCGCCTGGACCTACGGCCAAGATTTCTTGGTGCGTCGCCGCCTGGTGCCCGAGGCCACCCCCGAGTTCACCGCCTCAGATGCCTACGTCAACGAGCTGCTGGTGCGCCCCGACGGCCCCGTCACCGCCGCCAATCTGGAGGCTGATTTTGAGGAAGAACTGGCCCTGGGCCAGTGGGTGGAAGACCGCCTCACCCAGGGACGACAGCTGCTGCTGCGATCGCAGCTGCTCACCAATATCACCCCCGGCCACCCCAGCGACGGCACCGACAGCCTGGCCCAAATAGGCCGCTCAGACGGGCTAAAAATTGCCGTGGTGTGGGCGGCGGTGGGGGTGCTGGTGGCCCTCCAGGTTGACTGGCTGCTGGGGCAGGTGGTCACCCCTCCCTCCCAGCAGGCCAGGGCCGACAATGGCGTCCCCACCCTGAGCGCCCCCGGCGAGGCTGAGCCCCCCGCTGACCCCTTTGCTGACGACCTGGCTAACCTCGACTGGCCCACCGCCGAGGGGGGCGACGACGACTGGTTTGGCGGTGGTTTTACCAGCGACTCCAATAGGGGGGCGACCGGGGCAGATCTAGATACCAGCCCCAGCCAGCCCATCGTTGCCATCGACGCGCTGGTTGACCGGGCCTCGTTCCCCACCTTTAACAGTCAGCAGATGAACGAAAAGCTGGCCCTCTACTATCAGCGCCTAGAGCAGTCTGGCCCCCCCGACGTGATGATTGTGGGCAGCTCGCGGGCGCTGCGGGGGGTTGACCCCGTGGCCCTGCGCCAGGAGCTAGCTACCATCGGCTACGAGAACATCAGCATTTTTAACTTCGGCATCAACGGGGCCACTGCCCAGGTGGTCGATCTGGTGATTCGCCAGGTGCTAGAGCCCCATCAGCTGCCCAAGCTGATTATCTGGGCCGACGGGGCGCGGGCCTTCAACAGCGGGCGCACCGATGCCACCTACAACGCCATTGCCGCCTCCCCCGGCTACCGCGAGGTGGCCAATCAGCGCTCTGACGAGATCGAAGCCACCGCCCCCGCTGCCCCCGCCGCGCCAAACGGCATCGTCACTCCGACCGGCACCCTGCCCAACAGCTATGCCGCCATGGATGAGTGGATCAGCGGCCAGCTGGCGGAGCTGTCGGCGGTCTACGGCGATCGCGATCGGCTCAAGAGCTGGTTTCAGCAGCAGCTAGTGGCGGCGACCCCGGTGACGGGCAGCTCCAGCAAAGAAACCCTCGACGCCGTTATGCCCGAGGGCAGCACGATTGATTTCGACGGGTTTTTGGCCCTGTCGGTGCGGTTTAACCCCGCCACCTACTACCAAAACTATGCCCGCGTCCTAGGCCGCTACGACGGCGACTACGACAGCTTTCGGCTCGATGGCCAGCAGTCTGAGGCCTTTGAGACCCTGCTCAGCTTCACCCAGGCCCAGAGCATTCCGGTTGTCTTTGTCAACACTCCCCTCACCGACGAATACCTCGACGACGATCGCCAGGCGGCTGAGTCTGAATTCTTGCAGCATATGCTCACCGTCTCGACCTCCGAGGCCGGGTTTCTCTTCCGCGACTTTGCCCAGCTCTGGCCCGACCGCTACGACTATTTCTCTGACCCCAGCCACCTAAACCGCTATGGCGCGTACCAGATGTCTAACCAGCTGGGTCAAGACCCGCTGATCTCCTGGCCCCGCCCCGCCGCCCCTGCCGCTCCCCCCACCCCATGACCCTACCCTCCCTGGTCTACGCCCTGTTTTTGCTCAGCGTCGTCGGCGTGTTTTGGACGCTGGAGTCGCTTCAGGCGCGGCTGTGGCTGCTGGTGGTGGCCAGCCTGATCTTCTATGCTTCAATTCAGGTGC
>JBBSLR010000597.1:0-2153 GCA_038255045.1 Phormidesmidales cyanobacterium | reverse complement strand
GCTGTGGCGAGAGGGCCGTCTAGAGCGGGTCTATGCCGCCGAAACCCGCCCCACGTTTCAGGGGTCGCGGCTCACCGCCTGGGAGTGCGTGCAGGAGGGCATTCCGGTGACGGTGGTGACCGACAGCATGGCCGCCCACTGTATGGGGCGGGGCTTGATCCACGGGGTGCTATCCGGCGCCGATCGGATCGCGGCCAACGGCGATACCCTGAGCAAAATTGGCACCTACAGCCTAGCCCTGGTGGCCAAGGCCCACAGCGTTCCTTTTTTGGTGGCGGCGTCTCTATCGACGGTCGATCTATCCGTGGCTCGGGGAGATGACATGACCATTTCAGAGCACCCGGCAGAAGAGATCTATCGCTTGGGCGACCGAGTGACGTCGCCCAAGGGCGCAGAATTCTACAATCCGGCTGCCGACATTACGCCCGCTGGCTTGATCACAGCGATTGTGACCGAGCGGGGAGCCTTTGCCCCCGGCCAGATTGGCCTGCTAAAAACCGAGTAGACAAACCGAGAAAATTTATTTTTTCAGACCAAACGCCGCCCATTGTCCCCGCGTCATTATTATTAGGGGAGATTGCCACCTTGCCCCGTTGCTCCTAGCCCCCGCCATGCCCACCTCGCGCCCTTTGGGCAATATCCCTCAATATTTTCTGACGGTTTTTGCCATTACCGCCGCCGTCATTGGCCTGCGGTTGCTCATCACCTGGGCGGCTGAAATCTTTTTGCACCCGATTCCGATTCTCGGCGGCTGGCTCAAGAGCCTTGAGATTGTTGAGCTGAGCGTAATTGTTTTGTTTGCGCTCTTAGGCTTTGGTCTGAGCGGAGCGAGCCGCCACCTCTCCGCCAAAACGGCGGTGGGCATCAAGTCTATTGCCCTGCTAGTGGCGTTGCCCCTGGTGTTTTTTAGCAGTTACTGGCTGCGGCAGCACCTGTGGCTGAGCCAGCTGACCGCCGAGTCAGACCTGCCCCGCGAGCAAATTATCACTCTGGCCAATCAAGCCCTCAGCAGTGATGGCGGCGGCGGCGGCTTTTGGGGCTATTACACCACCACGACGCGCATGCCGGTTTTGCCTGCCAGTGTCGCCGAGCTACAGCGCATGGCCGATGACCAGAAGTGGTTTCGCTCTGAGTTGACTCGCTTTAGCGGTATTCAACCAGGCGTGTTCTCGATGATTTTTGACGGGGCTGGCTTAGGCATTCGTCTGTTTTACATGGGCCTGGCCTTTCTCACCGGAATAATGTATTTCTTTAAGGGGCTAGCCTGGGCCGACACCGCGCGACTGCGCCGGGTAGCCCAACGTCCCGTAGCCCAGGGCAAGACATGACCCTCCTGACGGTGCGTCTCAACCTGTATGGCGATCGCTAGCCCCCCATGACATGCCTTGCCGCTGTGATTTTGGCCGGAGGCCGCAGCTCTCGCATGGGCCACGACAAAGCCCTGATTGCTCTGGGTGCTGAAACTCTGATCGAGCGCACCTGTGGGGTGGCGCTAGCCTGTGCCGAGGCGGTGTATGTGGTTACTCCCTGGCCCCAGCGCTACGCGGTGCTGCTGCCCGCCTCGGTAAATTTTGTTGCAGAACAGACCGCACCGGAGCCGCCAGAGAAACCCTCTGGGCCAATGGTGGCGATGGTTCAGGCACTGGAGGTGATTCAAGCCCAACCGAAGGCTAGGCCAGAATGGGTGATGCTGCTGGCCTGCGACCTGCCCAACCTCTCGGCCCCGGTGCTAAACACTTGGCGGCAGGGACTGGCTGCCCTGCCCTCATCGGCCCTGGCCTACCTACCTCAGCGCCAGGGTCGGTGGGAACCCCTCTGCGGATTTTATCGAGCCACTGCGCTAGACGATCTGCGGCAGTATCTGTCAACGGGAGGGCGATCATTTCAGCCTTGGTTAAACCAGCGGTTTGTTGTGCCCATTGCCTTGACCTCTGAGACGGGGGGAATGCTGGCCAATCTCAACACCCCCGCCGACCTAGCCCAGTGGCAGAGGCAAATAACGCCGTAGAACCTGAGCGCTCACTAGGGCTGCTGCTCCATCTGCCAGGCGGCGCGCACCAGGCGAATGTCTTCGTAGCTAAAGGTGGGGCCGAGGCGATCGCGCATTTCCGTCAGCGAGCCATCTTCCATATCTACCAACACGTCCACAATGG
>JBBSLR010000596.1:0-2156 GCA_038255045.1 Phormidesmidales cyanobacterium | reverse complement strand
GGTTGAGGTCGTAGAGTTCGTCTTGCAGCTCGGCCTGGGCCATGTCGATGCCGCGCTCGTCGCTCTGCTCCAGATAATCGCGCAGCTCTTGCACCAGCCCTTCTATGCGGCGGCGGCGATCGCGGGCAAACTGCATGCCAAAGTCAAGGGCCACCTCCCGCAGCAGCCGCTCAGACTGAAAGGTGAGGGCCTCGGCCCGGTTGCGCTTCTCCACCCGCTCCCGCTGGAGGCGGTCGGTCTCAGCAAATTCTTCCGCCTCGCGAATCATCCGCTGCACTTCGCCCTCTTCCAGGTTCGATGCGCCCTGCACGGTCAGGCTTTGCTCGCGGCCAGTGGTCTTATCCATGGCCGACACCTGCAAGATGCCGTTGGCGTCGATATCAAAGGACACCAGCACCTGAGGCACCCCGCGCGGCGCAGGGGGAATGCCCATCAGCTTGAAGCGGCCCAGGGATTTGTTGTTGCCCCCCATTTCGCGCTCCCCCTGGAGCACATGCACCTCTACGGAGGTTTGATTGTTCTCAGAGGTGGAGAAAATATCGGAGCGCCGCACCGGAATCGTGGTGTTGCGGGGAATCACCTTTTTCATCACGCCGCCGATGGTCTCTAACCCTAGGGACAGCGACGTGACATCGAGCAGCATGATGTCCTGCACTTCTTGGGTGATGATGCCCGCCTGCACGGCGGCCCCCACGGCTACGGCTTCGTCGGGGTTGACCGCCTGGCTAGGTTCGAGGCCGATCAGCGATCGCACCAGGTCTTGCACCATGGGCATGCGGCTGCCGCCCCCCACCAGCACCACCTCGTCGATGTCGTTGGGGGTCAGGCCCGCATCGGTGAGGGCCTGCTTCAGCGGTGCCCGCAGGCCGCTGACCAGATCGCCGCAGAGACCGTCAAACTGCGATCGGCTGAGGCGGGTTTCAATGTGCTTGGGGCCTTCGGCACTGGCGGTGATAAAGGGCAGGCTGATCTCGGTGCTGGCCACGCCCGACAGCTCGATTTTGGCCTTCTCTGCCGCCTCGGTCAGCCGCTGCAGGGCCTGGCGATCTTTTCTCAGGTCAATGCCTTCTTTGGCAAGAAATTCATCGGCCAGCCAGTCAACGATCTTGGTGTCAAAGTTGGTGCCGCCCAGCTGGGTGTCGCCCGAGGTGGAGCGCACCTCAAACACCCCGTCACCCACGTCGAGAATCGACACGTCGAAGGTGCCGCCCCCCAGGTCAAACACCAGAATGGTCTCGTTTTGAGCCTGGTCAAGGCCGTAGGCCAGCGCCGCCGCCGTCGGCTCGTTGAGAATGCGCTTCACCTCTAGCCCGGCAATGCGGCCGGCGTTGCGGGTGGCCTGGCGCTGGGCATCGTTAAAGTAGGCGGGCACAGTAATCACCGCCCCGGTCACCGGCTGGCCCAGGTAGCGGCTGGCCTCATCCGCCAGCTTGCGCAGCACAATAGCCGAAAGCTCTTCGGGGGCAAAGTCTTTTTCGAGCCGGGGGCAGCGAACTTTGACGTTGCCCGCCTCGTCGCGGCGAATGGTGTAGGGCACCCGCTTAGACGACTGGTCTAGCTCGGTGTAGCGGCGACCCATGTAGCGCTTGACGCCGTAGAAGGTGTTTTGGGGGTTGAGCACCGCCTGCCTGCGGGCCATCTGCCCCACCAGGCGCTCGCCTTCTTTACTAAAGGCCACCACCGAGGGGGTCGTGCGCATCCCTTCGGCGTTGGCAATTACCACGGGTTTGCCGCCCTCCATCACAGAGACCACTGAGTTGGTCGTGCCCAGGTCGATGCCAACTACTTTTCCCATTCGCTCTGGCGTCTCCTTATCTGTCTGTCTGCGTGCTCGGGTCTGCGTGCTGAATGAAGGTTAGCACCAGTAGGGCATCGCTTCTGCCAACCTACTTACATCAACCTCCTTAATGATAGTCTGTCGCGGGCTGGCGTTGATTTTACCCTATGGGTGAAAGGGGGGAGGGGATTGGGTATGCGGGGCAGGGTAAAAGGTAGACGGGGTTGGGTTTGCCTCAAACCGTGAACCGCCACCCGCCAACTCCGCTCACCGATTAAACTAAGCATAATCCCGACAAACCTCGGCTCATGGTGCAGACTCGGCCCAGATTTTACAGCTTTGACGACTATCTGGCCTACGACGACGGCACGGAGAATTT
>JBBSLR010000595.1:0-2183 GCA_038255045.1 Phormidesmidales cyanobacterium | reverse complement strand
TCCATCACCCCAATACCGCGAATCAAGGGCCAGGATACCCCTTGATGTACCAAAAACTCGGCCTGGCGGCGACGCTTGCGATCGCCATCCTCGTCGGTATCTCGCCAATACTTGGTTTGCATAATGTCCCAGTCGATGGCGGTGTAGATTTCGTTGAGGTCGTCGTAGAAGCTGGTGTAGCCCATGACGGCATGGCCATCGCTGAATACAAACCCTAGACCGGCCTCCGCGATCGCTTCGGCGGTGGTCACCAGGTGCAAGATAGACTGCTGGCTGCTGGTATAGCCGGTGACGTTGCCGATGTGGATTGCCCCGAGCATGGGCGAACGGGGGGCGAAGTAGAAGGGCACGTAGTCGTGCAGCACGCCGCCAGGGCCGCAGGGCACTGTTTTGGAGTAGCGCCGATCTTGAATGTGCTCGTAGGCAATGGAGGTGTAGTCGGCCTCATTGGCTTGCAGCCTATTTTTAGCCAGCAGGGTACCGGCCTGCACAATGGTGGCCAGGTTGCTGATCGGGGTGATGTGATACAGCCAAACAGGCATTACAACCAGAGAATTGGCGAGGGCTACTCGCAGTAACAAGCTACCGGCCGCTTTAGACTAACCCTCGTTATGGGGTCTGGCCCAACAACGGTTAACGGTGGCGACGCCCATCTAGCTAAAGGGTGCGCCACGGTCAGCATAACGCCCGAGAGACTCGTCAAATTAAAAAGGCGGGGGCCGGTTCAACCGAGTCCACACACAGGCTTGACTGAGCAAGGCCAAGATACTGCTGGCAGTTACTGGACAGTGTCTCAACCGTCCCAGCTATCATCCCCCCGTTGAGCCTTGCGTTTCGATGGCCATCGGCATCAACCCCAACCCGGTGCAGGCTATCATCGGCGGCTCTGGCTCCTCAACTAACAAACTTCGGCACCTCGTATCCTTCGTAGGCATTGCCTGGCGACACGCCAGAGGCAACAACCAGCCCATGCGCAACGCAGAGATCCGCGCAGCTCTGGCCCCCTTCATCGCGGGTGATGTGCTGGCGCAGCTCTCTGAGACCACAAAAGGCGATCGCATCTCTCTCGACTTCCCTGGCCCTGGCCGCAGCAGATACCCCCTCTCACCCATCCAAAGGCAAAAAGCACCATGAGTATCGATGTGGGCCGAGGTGACGTCGGAACCGGTGTCATCGTGGCGAGATCGCACTCCTCACCCTGATGAGCTTTGTCGAGGGCACCGCTGCCTAGGGCACCCTCCAGGGTCTCCAAATCTGGCTGGACACCGAGGGGGTTAGCGTGCTGCTCTGCAACTGCTGATCCCTTGCGGCGCAGGCCTGCTGGTGTTTACTCTGAGAGCGTTTCTACGGCCCATCCCAGAAACCAAGCAGCTCGCCGTCCGGTTGCGGCAGCGCATGCGGCGCTAGGCTGCCCACAGCTGCCGATGGTCGTGGATGTACTCTGCGAGGGAGCAGGCCGGTCGCCCCAGCAGCGTGGGGACGGTGTTGGTCACGGCCTCGGCCTCGCCCCCCCGCAGCCCCCGGTGCAGAATGGTCTGCACCAAAATTTGCATCCAGGGCAGACCGCGCCGCCTCAGGTGGCGGCCGTAGCCTAGCAGGCTGGCGGCCTCGTAGCGAATGGGGCGGCCCAGTTCGGCGCTGAGCCTTATCGCCACCTGGTCGAAGGTGACCGCCTCTGGCCCGGTAAGGGTGTAGATCTGCCCAGCGTGGGTGGCAGGATCGAGGAGGGCTGCGACTGCCACCGCCGCAATGTCGCGGGCGTCGATAAAGGCGACTCGCCCCTGGGCAGCGGGCACGTAAATGCGGTGATCCTGCACAATGTCGTCGCGGTAGGCATCCCCCAGGTTCTGGGCAAAGAACCCAGGCCGCAGAATCGTCCACCCCGGCGGGCCAGCCTTGAGGTGCAGCTCGACAGCATGGTGGGGCACCCAAGGCTTGTCGGCGGCTCCGGCTACAGAGATGAAGACAATCTGCTCCACTCCATAAGCCTGTTTCTTACCATCAAACGCTGCAACTAGAGGGCGCTGGCGCTGGGGAAGAATCCAGGGCTATTTCATTCTAAAAATGCTTTTGAGCGTATCTAGGCCAAATTTGCAGAGCCGTTCAGCCTGAGCCATATTGGAGAACTCATTGGAGCGGTAGAGATTGAGGGCAAAGTTACGAGCGACCGCGAAGATTTGCGG
>JBBSLR010000594.1:0-2191 GCA_038255045.1 Phormidesmidales cyanobacterium | reverse complement strand
CGGAGAAGCGGCTACGCCGTTTCAGTCAGAGCCTTTCTTCACGGCATCGACTCCCCTACGCCTTGCCGACCCCAGCCTGTTGCGCTCTACTTCTCCCCAGGCGCGGGTAGAGGCGGTGATCGCTGGTCGACCTGACCCCTTTGCATCGGTGGTGTTACCTGGCCCTCGGGTGCCCCGGCCCAACCCGGCAGCGGCAGTGCTGACCCCGGCACCGCCTGCGATCGCCGGTCAAAGATTACCTGCGGTGCCCGTAGCCGCCACCCAGAGCCTGCCGCCGCTGCCCCAGGTGGCCGTGCAGCCCGTCATCCTGCCTAGCCTGCCTGCGCCCTTTATGCCCGGTGGCGTTCCGCCCAGCCCCACAGATATTGCCGTGGCTCCCACGGGTAGCCCCGTATTTCAAAGCCTGATTGATCAGATTGTGGTCAGCGGTGTAGTGCAGGTTGGCAGCGGCGTTAGCGTGATTGTTAACGAGCCTGGCAGCACCGTTAGCCGCCGCGTCTCCCAGGGCGATATGCTGGCTGGCGGACGCGTTCGGGTGAAGTCGGTCGATATGTCTGGCCAAGAACCCATGGTGATCTTGACCTACGATGGCCGAGACTATACCCGCACCGTGGGCGCTCCCCTGGTGGGTGCCCTCTAGGCTTTCGCCTGCCTGCCTGCCGAGGTAACGCTCTGCTGCCCTGGGGCAGCGTAAGTGGTTATGATTGGTTAAGAAAGCGGTCAGGAAAATGGTTACGACCCTCGGGGGTTAGCCTGACGCTTAAGACGGCAGAGAATTTAGGCTGAGGCAGCCTGTGGGCAGCGGCAAAACATTTTCTAATGACCAGGTCGACCAGCGCCTGCTGGGTCTTGAGGCAGCTGACTCCTACGAGTGCCCGATGTGTCGTCACGGGCAGATTCAGCAAATGGCGCTGATGGATGCCTACGCCTGTAGCTTTTGTCGCCACATTTTTGATGTCAACTTGGCTGGGCAAACGGTGCATGTGGTAGATGGCCTACAGCCCATGGGCTGGCGCTGGCAGGGTCGCCGCTGGCAGCCGATTTACCAAGGCGGCAGCGAGGTGGCCCTCACTCTTTGGCTGGTGGGGGGAGTGCTCGTGATTTGTCCCGCAGGGCTGGTGGCCTTGGGTGGCTATATGTTTCCCCCCTTGGCACAAAATGTGGGGGTAGAAAATGCAGGCATAAACTGGTCGGTTGCTTGGGCTATCGGGACGCTGGCTGCCCACGGCACCATGGTGGGCTGGCTGATGGCCGAACATTACCAGCTGCCGGTCTATGTGCTGGCTAAAATTCGCCTTCAGAGGTTCTTAGCTCGTCTGCCAGCTTAGGCGACTTCTGGAAAATAGTTTCCCAAGGGTGGGCATTGCCCACCCTACAACGGCTATAGTCGCTGGATCCAAGCTGGTATCTTCTTTCCTGGAAATCTCTTTGGCGAGGCTAGTCCTGCCTGGGCAAATTTTGTGAATGGGAGGTTAGCAGCCGCTGGCCGGAAACCACACCAGGGGCACATCGGCATCGCTCCGCCAGCGTACCCAGCCCTCTAGGTTGCTAGACCCCGGCAGCGGTGTGCAGCCCCGGGCGGGCTGGGTCACGCGCACCCGCAGCCAGTCGCCCTCAAGATCTAAGGGTTGAATAATGCTGTTTGGCCCCACCAGCGCTTGCAGCGGGGCATTGCTGCTGGGGGCTAGGCGCATAGGTTGTGCCAGCCCAGGGCGACGAAATTCTACCCGCGCGGCTTCTTCCAGGGAGATCTCCCAGGTCTCGACGGTCAGAGGCACGGTGCCTAGGCTGAGGTGAGAGGTGTGCGCCCAGGCCGCCCCCGCCGGGGTGTACTGAAACCGAAACCAGCCATCGGGACGAATTTCTAACACCGGGAAAGCATAGATCTGCTGCTCGGTTTGCACCATGGAAAAGGCGGCATCGCGGCCAATGGCCAGGGGATCGCTGTCGTTGGGGACTAGCCAGCCGTTGATCAGCCAACCCCAGTGAGCACTCTCGGGACTGGGGTAAATGGGTAGGGCGACACCTCGCAGCCAATTGGCTTTTTGCAGGACATTGCTGGAGCCAGGCAAAATCGCCGCCGCTGGCCGCAGCTGACCGACGCCGACATCGTCGCTGGGGGTGGGGGAAAGCCCGATAATGCCCGTTTCGTCTGGAATGATGGCCTCAGGAATGACGCTGGGGCGCCGGG
>JBBSLR010000593.1:0-2200 GCA_038255045.1 Phormidesmidales cyanobacterium | reverse complement strand
GCCAGGTTGCGCCGGAATAGGAACTCGAGTTTCTTGCACTAACTGTTTGGTCGCTTCATCAATGCAAATCACCGGAATATTAGGGTCGTAAGCTGTTTGATAGACTGTTAAGACCGCCTCCATCCGCCAGACAAACTCGGCATTTTGGGTCGGCGGGATCACCCAGCAGGTTTGCCGTCAGGGTTGCAGTTTGTTTTTTTTAGCACTTGGCGCACGCTTTCATGGCTGAGTTGGTCGATGTAGTCCAGTTCCACCATCCGCCCTGCCAGCAGGCGCAATGTCCATCGTCCTTGCCCACTCGGCGGTTCACTACAGCGTAGTGCCACCAAGTGGGCTTCGGTTTCGCCCACTAGGGTCGGTTTTCGACCTCGGCCTCGACGGGGTTTGAGGGTGGCTTCCAACCCCTCTTCCACAAAGCGTTGCCGCACCCGCTCAATCGTTCTGATGCTGACATCGAGAGCATCCTTGATGGCCTGGTCGCGCCAACTTCCATTCGGTTGTTGACCATCGGCTTTCAGGAGAATACGCGCATGATTAATCGTGGAAGCCGCTCGTTTACCCGTCGTGACCAGTTGCTCAAGAGACTGTCGTTCGTCTGCCCTTAAGCTCACAATGTATTTCTTGACCATGCCAACACCCTAAAGAAAACTGACTTAATCCTATCCCTTCTACCCGGCATTATTTTTTGACTGAACACTAGTTTATATTGCAAGATAATGACTCTCACCTGCTTGACCTGGTAGGCTTTGGCTTTTCCCTGCTTTGGCTGGAGGTTGAGAATTTCCTCTAAGCCATCCTTTGAGAAAATGTGATGGCTGCCTCTAACGCGCTCCTCAAATCCCAATGACATAAGCAATTGACCTGAATGACTGACAAAAGTTTGCCCTGTAGGTTGGGTTGAGGTCACGTTGGCGCAGCCTTGCCTAAGGCAATAACCCAACGCCAGTAATGGTTTCGTTGGGTTACGCTATCGCTAACCCAACCTACGACAGAATCAAGATTTTGAGAGTTTTGTCAGTCAAGCAGGCAATTGACACAGCGGCTCAAAGGGAATATTGGCATCCGACTTCCCTCGAAGGATTTTAAGTAAGAGCTTGTCTTGTTGGGTCATTGGAATGCCGCGAAGACTGATGGATTTCAGGTTATCGAGAATATAACGCCTGCAACCCAGGACGCTGCTAAAGCTGGAAGCAATCTGCCAGGAGATCGGTACCGCAGAGGCCTATCGTGCGTTTGTCGCCGCATCAGATGTACCAAGCTGCGCTACGCTCCAGCACCTCATGGTTGACGAGTGACGTAGGCTTGGTCTTGGCGACTGTAGCTGATGAAGATGTGGCTCATTTAAATCTAGACGGTCATCTGCGACCATTGAAGCATTTACACAGTGTAGTCTGTTGCCATGACTGAGCCGGGGACAGTTTATATCGTGGGGGCCGGGCCGGGGCGGCTCGACTACCTCACCGTGCGGGGGTACGTGCTACTACAGCGGGCCGAGTGCCTGGTATACGACGCCCTGGTGGATGAGGGGCTGCTGGCGCTGCTGCCCCAGGGGTGCGATCGCATTGACGTAGGCAAACGCGGCGGCCAACCCAGCCCTCCCCAGACCGAGATCACCCAGCTGCTGGTGAAGCTCTCCCGGTCAGGTCGCTCGGTGGTGCGGCTCAAGAGCGGCGACCCGTTTATCTTTGGCCGCACCGCCGCTGAGGTGCAGGCGCTCAACGAAGCGGGCTGTCCGGTGGAAGTGGTGCCCGGTATTTCTTCGGCCCTGGCGGCCCCGCTGCTGGCGGGCATTCCCCTCACCGACCCGGTGTGGAGCCACGGCTTTGGCGTGGTCACCGCCCATGACCCCGATCTGCTCGACTGGGCCACCCTGGCCCGACTGCCCACCCTGGTGGTGCTAATGGGCAGCCGTCATTTAGAAGAGATTGTGCAGCGCCTGCGCCAAAACGGCTGTCGGGGCGATCGGCCCGTGGCGATCATTCGCTGGGGCGGTCACCCCCAGCAGCAGGTGTGGGAGGGCACCCTGCTGACCATTCGCCAGGTGACGCGGGGGGAGCGTTTGTCGCCCTGCGTGATCGTGTTTGGCGAGGTGGTGCGGCTGCGGCGGTATTTGGGGGCGGCAACGGCCAGCGGGTCAGATGGTGTTCGGGATGCAGAATTCATCACGCCCAGTTTAGGGCAGACACGTAGGTCTGCCCCT
>JBBSLR010000592.1:0-2203 GCA_038255045.1 Phormidesmidales cyanobacterium | reverse complement strand
CACCCTGCAAGAAAACGTGGCGGGCATCAACGTGGTGCAGCTGTTTCGCCGCGAGCGCTACAACGCCGAAATGGTTCGGGCCACCAACCAAAAATACATCACCGCCGTTGACAAAACCATCTTCTACGACTCGGCGGTGTCGTCTACGCTGGAGTGGATTTCCCTGGTGGCGATCGGCGGCGTGCTGTGGCTCGGCGGTCTGCTGGTGATGCAAGAAGCCCTCACCTTCGGCACCCTGGCCACCTTCATTCTCTTTGCCCAGCGCCTGTTTGACCCCCTGCGCCAGTTTGCCGACAAGTTCACCGCCATTCAGGCGGGGCTGACGGCGGTAGAGCGGATTACCGATTTGTTTAATGTGCCGGTGGAGATTCGTGACCCAGAGAAGATTGGGGAAGTTGGGGAAGGTAATGGAGATGAGGATGCGGCGATGGGAGGAGACAACGGCAACAGAGTGAAGGGTGAAGAGAACGGCAGCTTAACTACGTTTCCTACCATTTATTCATCTACCCTCTCCACCCCCCTATCCCCTTACCCCCTTACCCCCTCCCTTGCGAGGGCCTCAGAAATTTGCTTCAACCACGTCACCTTCGGCTACAAGGCCGACGAGCAGGTGCTCAAAGACCTCACCTTCACCATTCGCCCCGGCGAAAAGGTGGCGCTGGTGGGGCCAACGGGGGCGGGCAAAAGCTCGATCATTCGGCTGCTGTGCCGTCTGTACGACATTGGCCAGGGGGCGATTTTGCTGGATGGGGTCGATATTCGTGACCTGCCCCAGGCGGAGCTGCGGCGGCGGATGGCGGTGATTTTGCAGGATGGGTTTTTGTTTGCCGGAGATGTCAAGGGCAACATCACCCTGGGCGAAGACTATCCCCTAGAGGCGGTGATCGACGCGGCCAAAAAGACCAACATTCACAATTTGATCGAGCAGCTGCCCCAGGGCTACGACACCGAGCTGCGGGAGCGGGGCACCAACCTCTCGGGCGGGCAAAAGCAGCTGTTGGCCTTTGCTCGGGCGGCCATTCGCGACCCCGGAATTTTAGTGCTGGATGAGGCCACCGCCAACCTGGATGTGGGGACTGAGGCGATGATTCAGGAGGCGCTAGAGCGACTGCTGGAGGGGCGCACGGCGATCATCATCGCCCACCGGCTGTCGACCATTCGCAATGTCGATCGCATTTTGGTGCTCAAACGTGGCGAGCTGGTGGAGCAGGGCACCCACGACGAGCTGCTGGCCCAGGCGGGCCTGTACTCGAGCCTCTATCGCCTCCAGCGCCTGGGGACGTAGACCGTTCTGAACAACTGCCCGCGTCTCTGGACAACCTCGGGGATGCCCAGCATTGATGGCCCAGCCTACCGAGCACCCTAGAACGGGAGCGATCGCAGATTTATTCTAGATCGCAAAACTTTCATGCCGAGGCCAGGGCCTTTGCGATAGAGTTTGCCCAGGGATAATCATCGCTGGATGTCACTATGGTTAAGCAGAGCCGGGGAATGACGCAGAATCGAGGCACGCTCGCAGCTCTGCTCTGGCTAGGGGGGCTGAGCAGCCTGGTGCCCCTGGCCCTGCCGGTGTTGGCCCTATCAGAGTCGGTTGACACTCAAGGCATTGATGCCCGGCGGCTGCACGCCGCCCCCTACAACCTGACCGGCGAAAAAATTGCCATTGGCCAGGTCGAAATTGGCCGCCCCAGCCAGTTTGGCACTGATAAAGTAGCCACCGAAACTCTGCCCGTGGCCGTGCGGCGGGTGTTTTTACTCGACCGCGTAGCCACCGCCAATGAAGATGTCGATGGTCACGCCACCAATGTCGCCAGCGTGATGATCAGCCAAGACAAAATGCGTACCGGGGTCGCGCCTGAGGCGATGCTGTACTCCGGGGCCGTTGGCCCCCTCAGCGGCAACACTGCCCAGCCCGAAGAATGCTTCGCGGCCCAGGCGGTGGCCCTGCAAAACGGCGGCGACGTGCGGGCCATCAACTTTAGCTTTGGCGAACCCCTCACCCGCGCCCCGCGACCCAACCCGGTGCTCGACGGCAACGCCCTGCTAACCCAGTGCATTGACTGGTCGGCGCGGGTGCACGGCACCCTCTACGTGATTGCGGGCAACCAGGGCCGGGGCGGCATTCCCATTCCCACCGACAACTTTAACGGCATTAACGTGGCCTATTCGCGCCAGGTCAACGGCGAGTTTAACAAAATTGACT
>JBBSLR010000591.1:0-2206 GCA_038255045.1 Phormidesmidales cyanobacterium | reverse complement strand
GTTGATCGCTGTAGAACGCGAAGCAATGCACCAATGGGAAAGATGGCAATGGGTACGTTATTTTCTGGCGTTGCCGAGTACGGGTATGAATTCAAACCGCAATGTTCCTCGCAGGGGCGCACAGCTGTGCGCCCGTACCCATATTCATGCTGTCATTCAGCAACGCCTATTTTCTTGCGCGTCCCTTGCTGCTTTGGCTAGTGGCCCTTAGGCTGGTGAATCAATTATTGAATTATTGAAGGTCGGCGAACAGATCGAAGGGGAATGGCCCATAGGTGCCCGACAGCTCGGCTAGCTCGGGCTCTGAGGTGTGAAAGGTAATCAGCACGCCCCGCGACCCGCCGCTGTAGTCATCCAAATACCAGGCCCCCTTGAGGGTGTTGAATTTGAGGTATATGGGCCCCTCGCGGGTGGGCAAATCAAGGCTGACATCAATGCCGAGGGCCGCCAAAAACGACTCTAGGGATTGTTGGCCCTCGCCCAGGGTGTCGGCGCAGATGCCCAGGGTCTGGTAGTCAGACCACTGATTAAAACTGCGAATATCGTCTCGCACCTGGGCGGCATCGGCGGCGCTGAGGTGAGGCGGGGTGGCGAGGCGGCTAAACTGGCTCAGTCTCTGGCGGGCAGCGGCAATGGTGGCGGGGGATGGCGGTGTCATGGGCAGAATCGGGGCAGGTTAAGAGGTTTTGGGGGAAAAGGTTTTTAGGGGAAAGGCTTTGGGCTTACTAGCAATGGGCCTCTGGCCCAGCTGTCAGAGGTGCCACTATGACCTATCACGTCCGCATGTTAGATATGCCGTCGGGCGATCGCCCGCGAGAACGGCTGCTATCCTACGGGGCGAAGAGCCTTTCTACCGCTGAACTACTCGCTATTTTGCTGGGCACGGGCCAGGGGCCGGGCAAGCTATCGGCGGTGGGTCTAGGCCAGCTGATTTTGCAGGAGATGGGGCAAAACCAGCGCGACCCGCTGACCTATCTGCGCGACGTGTCGGCCAACGACCTAGAGCAGATCTCTGGCATTGGCCCGGCCAAAGCCACCACTATATTAGCCGCCATCGAGCTAGGGAAACGGGTGCTTCAGGCCGTTCCGCCCGAAAAAACCGTGGTGGATGATCCGGCGATCGCCGCCGCCGCCCTCAGCCACGAGCTAATGTGGCAGGCCCAGGAGCGCTTTGCCGTTGTGCTGCTGGATGTGCGCCACCGGCTGATGGGCACCAAGGTGATCACCATTGGCACCGCCACCGAAACCCTGGCCCACCCCCGAGAAATTTTTAAGGCCGTGATTCGCCACGGGGCGGTGCGCTGCATTGTCGCCCACAACCATCCTTCAGGAAATCTGGAACCCAGCCCCGATGATCTCTCCCTTACCCGGCAGCTGTTGCAGGGGGCGCAGATTTTGGCGGTGCCGGTGCTCGACCACCTGATTATCGGCAACGGCGACTACCGCAGCCTGCGCCAGACCACCCAGCTCTGGCAAGAGACCCCCCAGGGGGCCTAAGGCTAAATCTAGCTAAGAGTGTTCCAGCTAAATACCCAGGGCAGACTTATCGAGACTGCCCTGGGTATTTGGCGGGGCGATCTGCGGTAGAGCTAATCACGTAGCGATCGCGCCCCTGGGCCTTGGCCTCGTAGAGCGCTAGGTCGGCCCGGTGCACCAGCTCGCGAGGCGAGTGCTCTTTGACCGAGGGGCAATGGCACACCAGGCCAAAACTCAGGGTTAAGACCGAGCTCACCTCAGAGTAATCGTGGGGCAGACTGCGATCGGCCAGGGTGGTTTGAATGTACTCGATCACCTGGAGCGCACCCTCCAGGCTGGTGTCGGGCAGCAGCAGCACAAATTCTTCGCCCCCGTAGCGGGCCGCCAGGTCTCCAGAACGGCGCACGGCGGTGCCGAGCACCTGGGCCACGTGGCGCAGGCAGTCATCACCCGCCAGGTGGCCGTAGTTATCGTTGTAGGGCTTGAAATAGTCAATGTCGCAGAGAATTAGCGAGAGATGCTTTTGCTGGCGGCGGGCCCGCTGCCACTCTAGGTCGAGGGCCTGGTCAAAACTGCGGCGGTTGGCGATTTGGGTCAGGCCATCTACCGTGGCGAGCCGGTTGAGCTCGGCATTGACGATCTGAAGCTTTTGATTTAGCTCGGCCTGGGTGACCTCGGCCTGCTTGCGCTCGGTAATGTCGCGCACAATGATCAGCACCTCGGTGTCGTT
>JBBSLR010000590.1:0-2217 GCA_038255045.1 Phormidesmidales cyanobacterium | reverse complement strand
TATCCCAACTAAAAAAACATCCTTTCTAAGGACTTTTAAACACTCTCAAGGACGCGAACTCAACCCGCTGGGTCGGTCGCGGTCAGATCCCGGAAAGTATTAGTGGAATGCTCCTAGGGCCATCTAGGGGCGATATAGCCAAAGCGGTAGCCCGCTGGTAGCCCGCTCAAACTCTAACCACTCCAGGGTGGCGTTGAGGGCGGGTATGGCTAGGCCAGGGTAGGCCAGGCCAGGCAGGGCGCTAGCCCGGCTGTTGCCAGATGTCAGTCGTCGCAGCAGAGGTTTCTTTTCATCAAAGGTGACGCACTCGGCCTGGTCGGGGTCGAGGTCGACCAGTTCTGCGGCCCAGCGGCGGGCCTCATCTTCGCTGCCCAGGCGGTCTACTAGGCCCAGATGCACGGCCTGTTCGCCGGTAAAAATGCGTCCGTCGGCAAAGCTGCGCACGGTTTCTTCGCCGAGGTGGCGGGCCTCGGCCACGGTTTTGACAAACTGGCCGTAGCTGACGTCGATCAATTCTTGCAGAATGCCTTTCTCAGGGTCGGTCAGCTCCCGATCAAAGGCGAGAATATCTTTGTAGGGGCCAGATTTGATCACCTTGAACGAGACCCCCACCCGGTCGAGCAGCCGCTCTAGGTTGTTGCCCCGCAAAATCACGCCAATGCTGCCGGTGATGGTGCCGGGGTTGGCCATGATGTGGCTGGCCCCCATGCCGATATAGACCCCGCCCGAGGCCGAGATATTGCCGAAGCTGGCGACAATTTTGAGCTTGTCCTTAAGCCGCTTCAGGGCAGTATAAATTTCTTGGGAGTCGCCAACGGTGCCGCCGGGGCTGTCGATGCGCAGCAGCAGCGCCGGGAAGCGCTTTTCCTCGATTTCTTTGAGGGCTTCGAGCATGCGCTTGCGGGTGGCGGCGGCGATTACGCCGGTGACTTCGATGCGGGCAATAGACTTACGGGAGCGGGGAGGAAACGGCCAGACCATAGGGTGCAAACATTCGTGAATGGTAGACAGCCAAGGCACCGCCGAGGCTGCGCTTAATTGTAGCCAATCTAACCACGCGCCAGGGCAGTGGGCATTAGGGCCGTGGGAATTAGAGTAGGGGCCGCTGGGGGATGGCGGCGAGCAGGGCATCCCATCCTGAACTGCGTTAACATTCCTTAAAGAAATTCTGCGGTAACAGCCGCTGCGATCGCCCCCTGGGCCAGCGCTTAACCATCGCCCCTTTCCCCACTCTATGGATTCTCCGACTGCTCCCCAAACCGTCACTCGCAACCCGCTGGTGCTGATTGCCCCCTTCTTTTTGTGGGGCACCGCCATGGTGGCTATGAAGGGGGCCATGCCCCACACCGGCCCGTTTTTCATGGCGGGTTTGCGCCTGGTGCCGGCCGGATTCGTGGTGCTGCTGGCGACCCTGCTGCTGGGACGACCCCAGGCCATCAGCCGCCGGGGCTGGCTCTGGGTGGCGCTGTTTGCCCTGGTGGATGGCACCCTGTTTCAGGGCTTTTTGGCGGCGGGCTTGCAGCGCACCGGGGCGGGCCTAGGCTCGGTCATGATCGACTCTCAGCCCCTGGCGGTGGCGGTGATGGCGCGGGGCCTGTTTGGCGAATACATCGGTGCCCTGGGGTGGATTGGTCTGCTGTGGGGCATTGCGGGCATTGGCCTTCTGGGCCTGCCCGATGAGTGGATTTTGTCGCTTCTCCACGGCGACACCGCCTGGCTCACCGGGGGCACCGCCCTCAATACCCTGCTCCAGGGGGGCGAGTGGCTAATGCTGCTGGCGGCCCTGTCGATGGCCACGGGCACCATTCTGATTCGCTATGTGTGCCGCCACGCTGACCCAGTGGTAGCTACGGGCTGGCACATGGTGCTAGGGGGCATGCCCCTGTTTGTGCTGTCGGCCCTGGGGGAAGTGCAGCCCTGGCAGGGGCTGACGGGGCTAGACTGGGGGGCGATCGCCTACTCAACCCTCTTTGGCAGCGCCCTGGCCTACGGTATTTTCTTTTGGCTGGCGGCCCAGGGCAACCTTACCAGCCTCAGCGCCCTGACTTTCTTGACCCCGGTGTTTGCTCTGCTGTTTGGCAATCTGTTTCTGGGCGAAACCCTCAGCTCGCTCCAGTGGGTGGGGGTGAGCTTTACCCTGGTGAGCATTTATCTGATCAACCAGCGCGATGCCATTACCCAAAAGCTGCGCCAGTGGATTGTGGCCTTTGGGGCTGC
>JBBSLR010000589.1:0-2220 GCA_038255045.1 Phormidesmidales cyanobacterium | reverse complement strand
TGATATGGTCTGATAGCTGGCGCAGCAAACCGCAGAAACCCGGTTTCTACGGTTTGCTCCTCGTTCCAAGGCTCTGCCTCCTCAAAGGAGCGGCAGAGCCGCAAGACCCTGGTGCCCAAGCTCCGCTTGGGCACCAGGGTGAGTGCTGTTATTTAGATACTGTACCGATGCTCTAGTAGCATGTGGCATTAAATCGGCCAACTTCTCCTGACACCGCATATCTTGCACCTGACACCTAACACCCCTGCAAAGATCACTGGCGTTAAACCTTACCTACCGACTTAGAACCTACCCGAAAACGGGCCTGACCCTCTGACCTGTAGTCTCGGTAAGCTAGTTTTTGGATGCGTTCTTAGGGGGCAATGGTTGATAATAGGTGATCTCTGTCGCAATTCCGTTCTAACGCCCCATGTCTAGCGCCTTTCTCGATCGCCTCCACAGCCCCGATCGCCCGGTGATGGTCTTTGACGGTGCCATGGGCACCAATCTCCAGGTGCAAAACCTGACCGCCGCCGACTTTGGCGGCCCCGAGTACGAAGGCTGCAACGAATACCTGGTGTTCACCAACCCCAGGGCGGTTGAGATCGTCCACCGAGGCTTTCTTGAAGCCGGGGCCGACGTGATTGAGACCGACACCTTTGGCGGCACTGCGATCGTGCTGGCGGAGTACGACCTGGCCGATCGCGCCTACGAACTCAACAAAACCGCCGCCGCCCTAGCCCGCCGCATTGCCGACGAATATTCCACCCCCGACCAGCCCCGCTTCGTCGCTGGCTCCATGGGGCCGGGCACCAAGCTGCCCACCCTCGGCCACATCGACTTCGATACCCTGAAAGATTCCTACGTGGAGCAGGCGAAGGGGCTGATCGACGGCGGCGTTGACCTGATGCTGGTGGAAACCTGCCAGGACGTGCTGCAAATCAAAGCCGCCCTGAACGGGATTGAGGAGGCCTTCATCGCCACCGGCACCCGCCTGCCGCTGATGGTCTCCGTCACCATGGAGCAGCAGGGCACCATGCTGGTCGGCACCGAAATGGCGGCGGCCCTGACGATTTTGGAACCCTACCCGATCAACATTTTGGGCCTCAACTGCGCCACCGGGCCAGATTTGATGAAAGATCACGTCAAGCACCTGGCTGAGCAGTCGCCCTTTGTGATCTCCTGCATCCCCAACGCGGGGCTGCCCGAGAACGTGGGCGGCAATGCGGTCTACCGCCTCACCCCGATGGAGCTGCGGATGTCGCTGATGCACTTCATCGAAGACCTGGGGGTGCAGGTGATCGGCGGCTGCTGTGGCACCAGGCCCGAGCATATTGCGCAGCTGGCGGAGCTGGCGAAGGATTTGCGACCCAAGGAACGGCCTGTGCGGGGGGTAGCCGTAGGGGCGCACCATGGTGCGCCCCTACGCGACCCACGGCCTGCCCTCAACTACACCCCCGCCGCTGCCTCGATCTACAGCCCGCAGCCCTACGATCAAGACAACTCGTTTTTGATTGTGGGGGAGAGGCTGAACGCTAGCGGCTCGAAGAAGTGCCGCGAGATGCTCAACGATGAGGATTGGGATGGGCTGGTGGGGTTGGCCAGGGATCAGGTCAAAGAGGGTGCCCACGTGCTCGATGTCAACGTCGACTACGTGGGCCGCGACGGCGAGCACGACATGCACGAGCTGGTGTCGCGCCTGGTCACCAACGTCACTCTGCCGCTGATGCTCGACTCCACCGAGTGGCAGAAGATGGAGGCGGGCCTCAAGGTAGCCGGGGGCAAGTGCATTCTCAACTCGACCAACTACGAAGACGGCGACGAGCGCTTCTTTAAAGTGCTAGAGCTGGCCAAGAAATACGGCGCAGGCATTGTGGTCGGCACCATCGACGAAGACGGCATGGCCCGCAGCGCCGAGAAAAAGTTCCAAATTGCCCAGCGGGCCTACCGCGACGCGTTGGAGTACGGCCTTCCCGCCCACGAGATTTTCTTTGACACCCTGGCCCTGCCGATTTCGACGGGCATCGAAGAAGACCGGGTGAACGGGCGTGAAACTATTGAATCGATTCGGCTGATTCGCGAAAACCTGCCCGGCAGCCACATCATGCTGGGGGTGTCGAATGTGTCCTTTGGCCTCAGCCCCGTGGCGCGCGTCACCCTCAACTCGGTGTTTCTCCACGAGGCCATGCAGGTGGGGCTAGACGGGGCGATCGTCAGCGCCGCCAAGATTCTTCCTTTGGC
>JBBSLR010000588.1:0-2229 GCA_038255045.1 Phormidesmidales cyanobacterium | reverse complement strand
TGACGATGCGAATCACCGCCTCGATCTGCTGCATGATCACCTGGGGCGGCAGCCCGCGCAGCTCGTTTTGGGTCTCGGCCAGCAGCGCCTGGAGCTGAATTTGCAGCGACTGCACCGCCAGCTGACTGGCCACCTCACCGCTGTCGTGACCGCCCACCCCGTCGCACACCATCGCCACCTGCAAGCCCCCGTCGGGCTGGGTGCCCAGGGGCCAGCAGGCATCTTCGTTGCGGGGTTGGGTAGGCCCCTGGGCGGTGGCCCCAGACAGGGCTATGCGGGTCGAAACCGTAGCCGCCTGGCCGAGCAGAATTTGGTTGAGTTCGAGGGCCAGGGTGTCGGGGTCAAGGTCATTGGCGTCAAGTTTGTTGACCAACAACCGCAGCGGCTCAGACACCGATCGGTGCAGGGGGGAGAGCAGCGATCGCCACAGCTCCGCCAAATCTGCCGGGGTCGGCGGCTCTTCCTCGGGCACCAGCTCCAGCAGCCGCAGCCGCCAGCCGTCTACCCGCAAATTGTTGGGGATAAGCAAGCTCCGGGCCAGCCCCAGCTCCCCCAGGGTGCCCCACAGTTCCCACAGCTGCCACAGCCAGCTGGCCTGGCGCAGGGGCGACGCGCTAAACAGTCCTGCCGCCAGAGCTGGCAGCAGCTCCCCCGCCTGGGGGTGAATCGGAGCATTTTCCAGCAGCAGAATGGGTGCCGCCCCGGTGCGCTCTAGCACGCTGTACAGCCCTGGCACATGGAGGCGGTGAGCATGGGCCTTCAGGTAAGGCCTTGCCTCCGCCGGAAATGTGTCTGGGGCGCTCGGGCGCTGGTCAGGTTGAGTATCTAACCAAACGTAGGGTGCCACCACGCGATAGCGCTGGCCCACCAGTTCATTGATCGGCAGGGTCTCAAGATCGGTGCCCACGGCCCAGAGGTAGGGTTTATAGCGAGATGGTCGGCGCTCAACACGGTTCCTAGGGGTTATCGGCACAGGTCAACAGCCGCAGAATCTCTTAAAACAACGTAATCAGACCCCCCAGGGGTTGCCCCTAAAAGATAGATTAATCCTATGAGGATAGCGAAACTTTCTGACGGGCAATCTATGATCGGGTTTAACCGACTGGGTTTAGGTCCCTGCCGGGGCCTGCACCTTTCCACCGGGCTGCTATGAACTATCCCTTGTTTTGGGCCATTCTCGGGGCCGTTTTTTGCTTCATGGAGCTGTTTTTGCCCACGGGGTTCGTCGAGTCAACCCTGGGCCTGAGCGCCTTGGTGGTGGCTATAGTCGCCCTGGTGGTGCCCTCCTTTAATTTTCAGATTGTAGTGTGGGTGGCGCTGTCGCTGGTCTTTATTTTTTTGCTGCGGCGGTTTGTGCCCAAGCGCACCCCCTACAGTCTGCAAGAGGCTACCGAGGCCCGCACGATTACCGCCATTCCTCCGGGGCAAATGGGTCGCGTGATCTACGAGGGCAACTCCTGGCAGGCCCGCTGCGAAGACGAAGCCCTTACCGTCGCCGCCGATCAGCCGGTGGTCGTGGTGCGCCGTAAGGGCAACACCCTGTACGTGATGCCCGAAAGCGCCCTCAGCGCCTAGGCAGGGCACCCTGCATGATCACAACCGTCGGCCTCAACCACCATCACAAACCCTTTGAGGAATAGAATCTATGGGCTTTTTCACGTTTCTAGTTGTGCTGCTTTTCGGCGGCTCGATCGCCGCCAGCTCGGTCAAAATCATCAACCAAAGCGATGAGGCTCTAGTCGAAACCCTAGGCAAATACAGCGGCAAAAGACTCACCCCTGGCCTCAATTTCCTCGTCCCCTTTCTTGACAAGGTGGTGTATAAGCAAACCATTCGAGAACGGGTGCTAGATATTCCGCCCCAGCAGTGCATTACCCGCGACAACGTCTCGATCACGGTGGATGCCGTGGTCTACTGGCGCATTGTCGATATGGAAAAGGCCTACTACAAGGTCGAAAATCTGCAGTCGGCCATGGTCAACCTGGTACTCACCCAGATTCGCTCTGAGATGGGCCAGCTGGAGCTGGATCAAACCTTCACCGCTCGCTCTGAAATTAACGAACTGCTGCTGCGCGAGCTAGATATTTCCACCGACCCCTGGGGGGTGAAGGTGACCCGGGTTGAGCTGCGCGACATTGTGCCCTCCAAGGCGGTGCAAGACTCGATGGAGCTGCAAATGGCCGCCGAGCGCAAGAAGCGGGCGGCGGTGCTGACCTCCGAAGGGGAGCG
>JBBSLR010000587.1:0-2245 GCA_038255045.1 Phormidesmidales cyanobacterium | reverse complement strand
GGTTTGGGCCATGGGTGGCGGTCGATCTGGTGTGGGCGATCGCGGCCGGTTTAGGCTTGGGCGTAGGGGTGGCCCGGCTGATCTGCTGGCTAGAGCAACAGTTGGCCAAGCACCAGGACGTCGATGAGCTGATGGAAGATTTTGTCGGCCTCAGCACTATTTTGCTCAGCTATTCGCTCACTGAGCTGGTGCACGGCTACGGCTTTTTAGCCGTTTTTGTCTCTGGAGTGGTCATGCACAGCCAATGCCTGAGCCCTGAGCCATCGGCCTCTCGCCTGAGATTTATGGAGCGGCTCGAAAAGCTGACCGAAATCGGGACGATTTTGCTGTTGGGGTCGCTGTTGCGCCTCGAACCGATGCTGCGGTTTGCCGCTCCGGCCCTGTTGATCGCAGGCTCCTTGCTGTTTGTTATTCGTCCCCTAGGGGCTTGGGTCAGCACCGTGGGGGCACCGATTCACCCCACCACCCGCTGGCTATTTGGCTGGTTTGGCATTCGCGGCATTGGCTCGCTTTACTACTTATCCTATGCCCTAGGCGAGGGGCTACAGGGTGAAACCGGCGAGCTGATCGCCTGGGTGACCATTCTCACCGTGGCCATCTCAGTGATCCTCCACGGCATTACCTCGACCCCATTGATGCGGTGGTATGGGCAAACCATTGGGGGCAAAGCTTCCCCTGCGCTAGAAGGCCCGGGGGACAATCACTGACGTCAATTGCGTTACAGAGTCGGGTGCATTGCAGAGGCGAGACGTAAACTGGCCTTTAGCTATGGCATAGGTGCCACAGCCGTAGGATGATGGCAGCAGCGATCGCCCCTAGGAGACCAGCTTGAACCACCGAAAAGCACCTCAAGCCCCAGCCCAGAAAGTTATGGTGGCCCTGATCATAGGGGCGATCGCGGGCTGCAATAGCCCAGAGACATCTCCCCCAGCAGAGGCTACGCTGCCGCCGGCAGAGGTGATTCTGCAAACGGTGTATGCCGAGGTCGAGAGCCTCGACCTGTGCGACGGCTTCTTGCAGCCCGAGGTCGCCCAGGCCGACTCGCAGGTGTATGTGATGGGCGATCGCGCCCTGGTTGAGATCAACTGCGCCCTGGTGGCCTATCAGGTGGTCTATGCCTACGCGGTGTATCACCCCGACGGCTTGGTGCAGCCCCTATCGCTCGATGTGTTTTATCCCGATGACACCGGGGAGTTTGGGCGCAGCAGCGAGGCCACCGTGGGCGGGCTGGCCGACTTTGACCCCGACTCGGGGCGGCTGACCATATTTAGCCAGGCGCGGGGCCTGGGCGACTGCGGTTCTCTGGCCGACTACCGCTGGTCGGGGAGCGAGCTAGAGCTAGAAAGCTTCCGCTACCAATCGTGCAGCGCCACCGCTGAAGACTTGATTGACCCCGTCGACTATCCTCAGATTTACCCCTAGGGCGATCTGGCGAATGGGCTAAACCTGAGCGCGGATTTGGGCTTCGTCAATCGCAATTAAAGCGCCTGATTCTAACCATGACCACCTTTGTTGCCCTCGACTTTGAAACCGCCGATCGCTACCGCGACAGCGCCTGCGCCATTGGCCTGGTGCGGGTCGAGCAGGGCCAGGTGGCCGCTAAAGCCCACCACCTGATTCGCCCGCCCAGGCGGCTGTTTGAGTTCACCCACATCCACGGCATTAGCTGGCAGCAGGTGGCGAACCAGCCCGATTTTGCCGAGCTGTGGCCGGCGATCGCCGTAATGCTGGTCGGGGCCGACTTTTTTGTCGCCCACAATGCCTCCTTTGACCGCAGCGTGCTCTACGCCTGCTGCCGGGCCTACGGCATTGCGCCCCCGGTGCCTGAGTTTGTCTGCACGGTCAAGCTGGCCCGCCAGACCTGGAATATTCGCCCCACCAAGCTGCCCAATGTATGCGATTACCTGGGCATACCCCTCAACCACCACGATGCCCTGTCCGATGCCGAGGCCTGCGCCCAGATTGCGATCGCCTCGGCCTATGGCCCTCACCCCTAAGACCGCTAGCGCGAAACGGGGGATGCTGGCCAGGTCAACACCGCGCCCTCTAAACCAAACCCTCTAAACCAAACCCCGTAAATCATGCCCTCTAAATCACGCCCTTCGAGCTAGGAATCAGGTGCGCCCGGCGGGGGTCGACCTCGGTGGCCATGCGCATGGCGCGGGCAAAGGCTTTGAAGGTGGCTTCAATAATGTGGTGTGAGTTGAGGCCGTCGAGCTGGCGAATGTGTAGGGTCATCTGGCTG
>JBBSLR010000586.1:0-2253 GCA_038255045.1 Phormidesmidales cyanobacterium | reverse complement strand
TGATGACGGGGGTGGTCGCCGCCCTCAAGCCCGGCGGGCAGGTAGTGCTGGCCGAGTACAAGGCCGAAAACCCGATGATCATGATCAAGCGACTGCACAAGATGAGCGTGGCCCAGGTGCGTCGCGAAATGGCCGCCGTAGGGCTGGAGTGGGTGAAGACCGACGACAGCCTGCCCGAGCAGCACCTGCTGTTTTTTCAGAAGCCAGCCTGAGAGGGTTCCAGCTAAATACTGATCTAGGGTTTTACGGCAACCGGCCCAGCGGGCCGAGTTTGCGACCTCAAAGGGGAGGTTTATTGAGATGGAATACTCTGAGCAGCCTGTGTGAGACAATTTCTGTGTGAGACCATTATTGACGATCGCGATCCAAGGACCTCGACCCATGTTGAAGCGGCTGGCCACAGTGCTTTTGATTGTTTTTGCTGTCACCCTCCAGGGCTGTGTGGGCAGCGGTGGTGGGCTTCAGGCCTACGCCGATCAGTCCTCGGGCTATGAGTTTGTGTACCCCACCGGCTGGGTTGAGGTAAAGGTGCCCGGTGCCGCCGACGTGGTATTCCACGACTTCATTCACGAGACCGAAAACGTCAGCGTGGTGATTAGCGAAGTCCCCGAGGGCAAAGATCTTGACGCCCTTGGCACCCCCACCGAAGTGGGCTACAAGCTGTCTAAAAGCTTTAGCGCCCTGGCGGGTGATGAGAGCAGCGTCGATCTGCTCAGCGCCCAGCGCATTACCACCGCCGACGACAAGACCTACTACATTCTCGAATATCTGGCCGATCTGCCCGCCGGGCCGCGCCACAACCTGGCCAGCGCCATTGTGCGCCGGGGCAAACTCTACACCTTCAACGCCTCCACCGACGAGGGCCGCTGGGAAAAGGTCAGAGACATGATGAAGCAGTCGGTGGCTTCGTTTAAGGTGTCCTAGGAGCTGTCATCAATGGACCGCCGCCCGCCCTCATAATCGCCGCTGATTTCAACCATGCCTACCTCGCCTCGTCCTCAATTTGTCCTGGCCTCGGCCTCAAAGGCTCGTCGCGTGCTGCTGGTGGGGGCGGGCATTCAACCCTTTGTGTATCCCAGCAACTTTGACGAAGACCAGGTCAAGGTCACCGACCCGCCCAGCTACGTGGCCACCCTGGCCCGCTGCAAGGCGGAGGTGGTTGCACCCCAGTTTCCCAGTGCCTTGGTGCTGGGGTGCGACTCGGTGATGGCCTTTGGCAACCAGATCTACGGCAAGCCTGCCAATCAGGAAGATGCGATCGCCCGCTGGCAAAAAATGCGCGGCCAGGTGGGCGAAATTCACACCGGCCATGCCCTGATTGCCCCCGGTGGGCGCACCCTGGTACACAGCGCCGTGACTCGCGTCTACTTTGCCGACATTGACGACGCCACCATCGCCGCCTACGTCAGCACCGGAGAACCCCTAGACTGCGCGGGGGCCTTTTCTAGCGACGGCAAAGGGGCGCTGATGATTGAGAAAATTGAGGGCTGCCACAGCAATGTGATTGGCCTCAGCCTGCCGCTGCTGCGCTCCATGCTAGAAGAACTAGGCTACCGAGCGACGGAGTTTTGGTAGGGTTCCTTTTCCGATACTATGGATAAATGCTCGAAAACGAGTGTCCTTATGCTGGGGCTTAACGTCAGATCCTCGTCTCGATGGGGTCGCAGAGTGGTAAGGTTTTGAGTTGTCGATTAATCCGTACAAAAAGGCGTTGGAGAAACCATGAGCGCAGAGACGTTTGAGAAGGTCAAGAAAATTGTCACCGAGCAGCTGGGGGTTGAAGAGGCTGACGTGAAGCCCGAAGCTAGCTTTGCCAATGACCTGGGCGCCGATTCTCTCGATACCGTAGAGCTAGTCATGGCCCTAGAAGAAGAATTCGGCATTGAAATCCCTGACGAAGCGGCTGAGAGCATTGCTACCGTGCAAGACGCTGTCAACTTCATCGAAGAAAAAGCACCGGCCTAGCCTACGACCATGGGCATGTCGGTCAATGTCAAGGAGAAGGGGTTTAGGGCTTCGGGTTGAGGGTATGCGGTTCACGGTTTTGCCTGGCACCGTATACCCGGCACCCAATACCTGATACCCGCTACCTTAGACCCTTTCACTCTTTTTTTTAATCCCCTGATTTATCTGCCCCCTGATTTATCTGCTATGGCAAACTCTGACTCAAAGCGTGTTGTGGTGACGGGCATGGATGCCATAACCCCCATCGGCAACAGCCTGGAGGAATACTGGGCGGGGCTGGTGGCCGGG
>JBBSLR010000585.1:0-2254 GCA_038255045.1 Phormidesmidales cyanobacterium | reverse complement strand
GCGCACCGCCACGGTGACGATCTCGCAGCCGCTGGCGGCAATGCTCTGGCGCATCACCTCAAAGTCGTCATACTTGCCGGTGCCGGTCATCAGGCGCGATGCAAAGGTGCGCCCGGCGATGGTGAGGCGCGAGTCAACCATCGCCGTTTGAGCCGGCGGGGCGGTGAGGTCGGCGGCGAGTGGGTTGGCAGCGGTCTCGGTAAGGGTCATTGCCTGGGGGGTAGGAGAAACAACTGGAATCGCGGGGAGAGGGCTGGGCGCTGGGGCATGAAAACGCCGCCAGGAGAAGGGTTGAAGCTGGGCATCTGCCTGGCCCAGCACCGTCTGGGCCACCAGCCGGGCGGTGATCGGGGCGAGCAAAATGCCGTTGCGGTAGTGGCCCGTGGCCAGGGTCAGGTTCTCAGCCGGGCCGGGGCCGAGGATAGGCCATTCGTCAGGGGTGGCGGGTCGGTAGCCCCACCAGGTTTCGTCGAGGGTGAAGTCGGCCAGCTGGGGCACCAGGGCGATCGCATTGTTCAATAGCTGCTTTACCCCCCCAGCGGTGTTGTGGGGGGCAAAGCCCACATCCTGACTGGTGGCCCCCAGCACAATGCGGCCATCCTGCCGGGGCACGATGTAGATGTCTTCGCCAAAGATTACCCGCCGCAGGGGCGGGGTGGCGCTGTAGCCCACGGGCACCCGCAGACTCGCCATTTCGCCCTTTTTAGGGAACACCGGCAGGGGCAGCAGCTCGCTGGCCCAGGCCCCGGTGGCCAGCACCATATGGTCGGCGCTAAAGTCGCCCGCCTGGGCGGTGCAGACCCGCTCCACGCGGCCCTGGTGCTGGCGCAGGGCGATCGCCCCCGTGCCCTCGTGGATTGTCACCCCCAGATCGATCACCGCCGATCGCAGCGCCTGCACCAGCAGGCGGTTGTCGACCTGGCCCTCGTCGGGGTACCAGTAGGCCCCCGCCACCGCCGGGGTGAGACCGGGTTGATAGTAGCGCAGGGTATCGGCATCTAGCCAATTGTCGGGGGGGCAGCCCTCGGCGGCCGGGGGGGGAACCGTGCGGCGCGGGGCCAAAATGCCGCCGGGCCAGTAGCCCACCGACTGGCCGGTGAGGGCTTCAAGCTTGCTCACCCAGGTGGGGTACAGTGCCAAGCTGACTAAAGACAGATCGAGCATGGGGCTGGGGGGCAGCCCCTCCGCCTGGGGGGCCAGCATGCCTGCGGCGGCGTGGCTGGCAGCCTGGGCAAAGTCGCGGCTGAGCACGGTAACCGTAGCGCCCTGCTGCTGTAGCTCTAGGGCGATCGCCAAGCCAATAATACCGCCGCCCACCACCAGGACGTCGCTCCCCCGATTTGCCATGCCCGTCAGTTCAAATGCGCTCAAGTGCTCTATGTCTGCTCTATGTCATTTTAGAGTACCTGAGGGGGCGATCGCAGCGCCCGTACCCTAGGGCTGGGATGAATTCGGGTTAGTTGAAGGGGGCGTTCGCAGCGCCTGTACTATAGAGCTGGGATAATTTGGGTTACCCTACCACAGTGCCGGAATCGAGTCTAAGTCGGGGTCTGTGGGGCGCTGCTCTAATCCCGGCTGCACCAGCTCCGGCTGAATGGGGGCAATATCGCCGCCAGTGGTCGGGAAAGTCGTCGGCTGGCTAGTGCGCGGAATCACATTGCCTGCCGTGCCCGCCGTGCCCGCTGCGCCCGAGGTCTCTGGAGAAATGTCAGGCCGTCCGCCTGGAGGCATGCCCTGGGGGTCTTGACCGACAAAGTCGGAGGTGGTGGGGGTGCCGGTACCCACATCGCTCTGACGCCGCACCAGCTGTCCAGCTTGCTCCACGGGCAGGCTGCCCAGATCGCCTGCTTCGCCCCGGTTGTCAGCGTTATTGTTGTTGCGATTTACACCTGTCAGCCCCGTTCGCGCATCGCTCTCTGTGAACATCCGGCCTAACCCGCCGGTCAACGCCACCACTATGGCCGCCAAAATGCCGCCGATAATAAAGCGATTCATGGCTTTCCTCACCCATACTTTTGTCCTATTTTCGCGCAGATTTCTGCGGTTGGCGCGGGGATCTACGTTTTTTTGCCAATTGGCCTGCTTGGGGGCAGCTTTTACCTAACCCCTAAGCGGGCTGAAGAATAGCCACCTCAAGTTCGAGATCGTTGTAGTCGTCAAGACCTTCGTAGTCTTCGAAGCCGATTTCGTAAAGGTTGCCGTTGCTAAAACGGCTGCGCTTGACCTTGACCCCAAAGGCATCGCGCCAGGGGCT
>JBBSLR010000584.1:0-2257 GCA_038255045.1 Phormidesmidales cyanobacterium | reverse complement strand
GGTTTTGAGAAAGCTGGCCCCGGCATCCATGCAGATTTCGGCAGCGAGGGCGATCTCCTCTGGGCTGAGCACGGCGGTTTCGAGAATGGTTTTGACCAGCAGCCCGGTCTCTTCGCAGATGGTGGCGACTTCGCGGTGGATGGCGTCGGTTTTGCCTTCTTTGAGCCAGCCCAGGTTAATTACCACGTCTAGCTCATCGGCACCCTGCTCGGCAGCCTCCTGGGCTTCATAGAGCTTGGTGGCCCCGGTAGTGGCCCCGGTGGGGAAGCCGATCACGGTGCAGACCTTGGCCTTGCTGTTGTGCAGCAGCTCTACGGCCTGGGCCACGTGGCTGGGGGCAATGCAGACGGCGGCGAACCCGTAGCGATCGCACTCTGCACACCACTGGGCCACCTGCTCGGTGGTCGCCGTGGGGCTGAGCAGCGAGTGATCTATATAAGGAGCCAGATCTACTCCGTCATCGGCTGTTGGTCGTCGGGCCATGGGTACTGTCAAATATCTATTTTGCATTTGTCGCTAGATGGGTAGCCCCGCAGCGATTTACCGTGCCAAAGCCCATCAATTGCATTCACTATAGAGCCTGCTGTGGTGCGACGCAGCATGATTTTAGATAACCCGCTTGACCCCGCTTCCACCTACTTATTTTCAGAATTGCCCGCACCAGCGCCGTTGGCCAAGCGCTGGCTTTCGTCAAACTGGGTCTGGTCAAACAGGTGCACCGTGCGAATCGGGTAGGGAATCGAAATCCCCGCCTCGTCGCAGGCGGCCTTGAGGGCGATCGCCACCTGCGACTTAATCCGCCGCACCTCGGCAATCTGCGGCGTCGTCCAGTAGCGCACCTTAAAGTCAATCGAGCTATCGCCAAAGCCCACCACATCGACCTCGGGGGCGGGGTCACTTAACACCCCATCGGCGCGGTTGATCACGTTAAGAAAGGTCTGCTTGGCCAGGGGCAAGGGGGTCGTGTAATCGACGCCAATATCCAGGTCGGTGCGGCGGCAGCGAAAGGCGGTCAGCACCCGCACCGGGTTGGTAAACACGATCGCATTGGGAATCTCCACCAGCTCCCCGGTATAGGTGCGCAGCTGGGTCGAGCGAATCTTGATCGCCTCCACGGTGCCCTCATAGTCGCCCATCACCACCTGGTCGCCCAGGCGAAAGGGTTCTTCTACCAGCAGCAAAATGCCCGCCAAAAAGTTCTTAAAAATGTCTTGGAAGGCAAAGCCGATCGCCACCGACCCCAGCCCCAGCAGGCCAATAATGTCGCCCAGCCGCAGGTCAGGAAACACCACCACCGCCGCAATCACTAACCCTGCAGCCCAGGTGCCTATGCGGGCGACTTGCACCGCCAGCAGTTGCAGCGATCGGCTAGTCACCAGCCGCTGGGTCATTTTGCGCACCACTCGCTGGGCCACCTTAGTGGCGTACCCCGTCAGCAATATCACGACAAGACCAATAAACAGACCCGGCAAGAGCTGAATGAACTGCCCGACCAAATCAAGCAAACTGGTCTGGATGCGCTCAAGCAGAGGGTTCATGGTTCTAGGTGATTAATCTATCGAGACAAACTGTTCGCAGCTTACCACTGGGGCGTGCGATCGTCATCTGCCCCAGCGGGCTTGCCTGAGGCAGGGGAAGTCGTTGAACGGTTCTAGAGGAGACATCCTAAAAACTGCTCGTACCCCCGTTTGAACTGCTCTTTGCCGCCCTGTTCGACAATGCTGCCATGGGCCATAATCACCCGATCAAAATTCCACCTGAGAACCTGCTCCGCCGCTGCTTTAACCGTCTCTTTGTCTGTGGTTGCCATGCGCTCTAGCAGCGATGGGCTGAGGTTTTCATAGCCGCCACCAACCTTAGTCACCAACTGAGTCAGCCAAGGAAAGCTCTGATCAAAGCAGAAGGCCGTATCTGTCAAAATCAGCGTGCGGCTGGCGGCATGGAAGAACACCCACTCATCCAGCGGATCTGGGCCGCTCGGGCTAAGGGTTTTGAATCCATCGAAGAACAGGCGCTCAATCCCATTCCACGGGCTGTTTGCACCACCTTCTATCACCTGGTTGATCGCTAAATCTGGCTTCTTTGCCCTTAGCCCCGCCGTCGCCCAAAACGTTGCCGCTGGGTACGCCGCCTTAAACTCCGTGGCGAATAGGTAGTGATAGAGGTTGGGCGCAATAATATGCCCAACCGTCCCTAGCTCATCTAGCTCGCCCACTAGGTCATCACTCACCTGAATCGGTGAAATAACGACCAATTC
>JBBSLR010000583.1:0-2271 GCA_038255045.1 Phormidesmidales cyanobacterium | reverse complement strand
CCCCAACTTTGGGGATCAAAGCAGTTGATGCGTTTCCTTACCTTTGTTTACAGGGCTTAATATTGTAGCCTGCTATACAGTTTAGACGAGCTTCGACCTAGCGGGGTCTGGCAAATGCCTGGGTCCAGTAGGGGCGTCCGGCCCCCGTGGCATAGCCAATGCCTAGCTCGGTAAAGGCCGGGTTGAGAATGTTTTGACGGTGGCCAGGGCTGCTCATCCAGGCGGTCATGACCGCAGCCGCAGAGGGCTGGCCTAGGGCCACGTTTTCGCCGATGGTTGACCAGCTGTATTGGGTGGCATCAATGCGCGATCGCATGGTGGAGCCATCAGACCCAGTGTGGCTCATGCGGCGGCTGGTGGCCATATCCTGGGAATGGCGCTGGGCAGCCGCCGTGAGTCTGTCATTCAGCACCAGGGGCGGCGCGTTTACCCGCTGACGTTCAGCGTTGACCAGTTGCAGCAGTTCTTGCGCCACGGTGGGGCTGGCCTGGGCCACTGTTGTTGTGGCCGAGGTTTGGGCGATCGCCCCTGAGAAGATCGTCCCTGAGGCGATCGCCCCAGGCAAAAACACGGCGGTGAGAACGGCCAGCAGGGCCAGGGCCTGAGTTCGCAGCAGCAGTTTCCAAAGGTGCATCGGGTATTGTTCTTTGCGGGTATTGTTCTCTGTACTAGGGGAGATTCGTTTGCTCAAGTAGACGCCCTGTCTCCCTTGACGGTAGTGGCGCTCCCTCAGTTCCACCTAGCATGCCCTACTGCGATGTCCTAGCGAGGATTCTGGGCCATCAGCCGCTGCACATCTTCGGCGTGGTACGAGCTGCGGGTCAGGGGCGACGACACCACCTGCAAAAAGCCCTTCGCCTCGCCCACCTGCCGCCAGGCGTCAAACTGTGACGGGGTGATAAACTCCGCCACGGGCAAATGCTTTGGCCCTGGCGACAGGTACTGCCCCAGGGTCAAAATGTCGCAGTCTACGGCCCGTAGGTCATCCATCACCTGCTGCACCTCGGCATCGGTTTCGCCCAGCCCCGCCATCAGCCCCGATTTGGTATATACCCAGGGGGCCAGCTCGCGGCTGCGGCGCAGCAGTTCTAAAGAACGGGCATAGTCGCCCTGGGGGCGCACCCGGCGGTAGAGGCGGGGCACAGTCTCAGTATTGTGGTTGAGCACGTGGGGCCGAGCGGTCAAGATCGTCTCCAGCGCCTGCCAGCTGCCGCACAGGTCAGGAATCAGCACCTCAATGGTGGTGGCAGGGGCCACCTGGCGCACCGCCTCAATGCAGGCCACAAACTGGCTGGCGCCGCCGTCGGCCAAATCGTCGCGGTTGACCGACGTGATCACCACGTGGCTCAGCTTCATGCGCCGCACCGACTCCGCCAGCCGCAAGGGTTCTGTGGGGTCGAGGGCGACGGGCTTTTTCTCAAAGTCGATGTCGCAGTAAGGGCAGGCGCGGGTGCAGGCCGGCCCCATGATCAAAAACGTCGCCGTGCCAGCCTTAAAACACTCGCCAATATTGGGGCAAGAGGCCTCTTCGCACACGGTGTTGAGGCCTAGATCTTGCAAAATCGACTTAACTTCGCCAATGCGCTCCCACTGGGGGGCCTTGACCCGTAACCAATCTGGTTTTACCGCCACAGTCTCAAACCCCAGCACTATGCCTGCGCTTCAATCATATCAACCCCCGCAGCACTTGCCCTGGAGCACCGACCTGGGCGGCATTCTAGAACCTGGGGATCGCAGTATGCTGTAGATCGGCACGCTCGAGCAAACCCCCATCGATGGATGCGCTATCTCCTCTAAAACGCTGCCTTATGGTGCTGTGCTACGCCGCCGCTGGGCTGCTGGCCGCCGGGGCCTGGCGCGACCAGGTCACAGCCCGCTGGCAGTTTGAACAGCCCTTTGAGCGCACCCGTTTGACCCGGCTAGCACCGGTCATTACCCAGGCGCCAGCCACGCTGATGACCGCCAACACCAGCGTGGTGATTAGCCTCAGTCAGCGACGGCTGAGGCTCTACCAAAACGATGTTGTCAAAGACGAGTTCCCGATCGCCATTGGCCAAAATGAGTGGCAAACCCCCACGGGCGAGTTTGAGGTGCGAGACCTGCGCACCGACCCGGTGTGGCAGCACCCGATTACCAAAGAAGCCGTGCACCCTGGCCCCAGCAACCCCCTAGGCTCCCGGTGGATTGGGTTTTTAGTGAAAGATGACTACCACATCGGCATCCATGGCACTAACCAAGAAACCCTGATTGGCGAGGCGGTTTCCCACGGCT
>JBBSLR010000582.1:0-2289 GCA_038255045.1 Phormidesmidales cyanobacterium | reverse complement strand
CGTTGGAGAGAATACGCCGGATGCGGTGCGCGCAGGGTTCGGGAACCGAGGCGGACCGAGTATTCCTTCGGCAATCGCCCAGGGCAATGCCCCACCGCCGGCCCTGGCCCCAGCTTTGCCAATGGTCAGCGGTAATTTTGCAGACCCCCAGGGCCGGTTTCAAATCGGCATCTTAGACGGCTACAGCGTCAGCTCAGCGGGGGGTAGCCCGCTGTTTCAGGCGGCGGATGGCAGTTTGGCCTACACCGTAGCGGTAGCGCCTCTGCCTACGGCTCCGACCCCCGACGCGGCCCTGATCGCGGCGGCAGACAGCACCTTTGGGGCTGGGGAGGGGTTTGTGGCGGGCGACGACGTGCAGCCGATCCCCGGTGGCGGCCTTCGAATTAACTGGTCGGGGCGCCTCAGCCAGGGGGCGGCACCGCCCCAGCCGATTACCGGTAAAATCTTTGCCCGCCAGCGTCGAGAAGAGGTGTTTTTGCTGCTGGTGGCGGCCACCAGCGCCGCCGAGCCCCAGCTGGCTGACGCCATCAATGCCCTGGGCGGGACTCTGACGGTGCCGTAGGCTACAGTAGCCATAGTTAAAGGGTTAAGCGGGCTATGGGTATGCGCCAATCGACCTTGTGGGGGCTGCCCCAGACCTATCTGCTGCTGGGGGGCACGGCCCTGGGCTATGCCCTGCTGATGGTTTTGGCGGGGCCAAGGCCCATAGCTGGGGTGGCCGGGGCTGGGGTGGCCGCCGCCATGGTGGGCAGCTGGGCCGTGGGGTTTCGCCCTGGTGAAACGGCAACAAATAGCGGCGACCTGCTCGATGCCCAGGTCTTTGGCAGCCAGCTGGGGGCCTTGGGGCAACGGGTGCCCAAGCCGTCTCAAAAGACCTGGGCCCAGGTACAGACCTGGGCCAGCGAATCGCAGCGGTTTGCCGCCCAGATCTATGAGCGCGATTCGCTGCTTCAGCTAGAGCTGCTAGAAGCTATGCACACCGTCCTCGACTTGTCGGGCCAGGTGGCCGACGCCCTGGCGGTGATCGACCAGATTGAAACCCCGGCCTACAGGCAAATGGCCCAGCAGCGCTTGGCGTCCAGCTGCGATCGCCTCCAGGCCACCCACGCCCAGCTGCAGCAGCTCCAAGACCAGACCGCCCTCTCTAGCCTAGACAGCCCCAGCGACAACACCCTGACCCAGCGCCTACAAACCCTGATCGACGCCAACAAGACGATCCTCCAAGACCCCTCAGACTCGCCGTAGAGTCCCTCACCATGGGCAGACAAGGGCAGACACTTAGGTCTGCCCCTACCAACCCACCACCCACCTACCCGTCCACCCACCTACTCATCCACTCCCCACTCCCCCATGCGCCGCCTACACCTCCTTCCCTTCCTCCTCGGTCTCTGCGCCGTGCTGCTGTGGAACTGCGCCCCCGGCAACCAGGTGCCCCAGGTCGATTCTGTCGAGAGCGCCCGCCAGGCCCTAGAGCAGTCGGTGCTCCCCAACATCAGCGTCGGCGAAGCGCTGATCCCTGACGAGCTGGCCGCCCGCTACACCACCGATCAGGTTGACGATCCCCTCCCCGATATCAGCCAGTTTCCGCTCTACGCGGCCCAGCCCAGCGGCGGCAACGGGGTCTATCTAGAGATCTATAGCTCCTCAGAAAAGGCCAACGTCAACCGCCAAAACGAGCGCTGGCTGGTGGAAGTTGCCGAGACCTTTAACCAGCGCCAAGCGACTCTGCCCTCTGGGGAGGTGATTCAGGTGGGGGTGCGCCAGGTGGCCTCGGGCACCGCCGCGCGGATTTTGGGGGCGGGGGCGGCTCAGCCCGCAGGCTATAGCCCCTCTAACGATCTGTGGGTGGCGATGGTGCAGAGCCAGGGGGTCGATACCGTCACCGTGGCCGATCGCCTGGTGCCCAACACCGCCGGGTGGGTGTTGCCCAAGCCCGTCTACGACCGCCTGGCCGAAGGTAGCACCGTCAGCTTTGACCGCCTGCTGAATGCGATCGCCTCGGGCCAGGTCACCGTCGCCTACCCCAACCCCTACAGCAGCTCGACCGCGCTCAATTTGCTCTACACCCTCTACTGGCGGGCGGCGGGGCACCAAGCCGACGGCGGCGCGCTGACCGTGGCCGAGCTGCAAACCCCCCAGGTCAACTCCGTGTTTGACCAGTTTCAAGCCCAGGTGCTGATCACCACCCCCACCACCCTCGACCTGCAAGAGCTGTTTTTGCGCGACCAGAGCAACCTGCAAGCCTTTCCGCTGGAGTATCAAAACTACCTGGCGCTGCGCGAAGTGCCG
>JBBSLR010000581.1:0-2292 GCA_038255045.1 Phormidesmidales cyanobacterium | reverse complement strand
TCACTCAGCGGATCGAGCTCGTGAAAATAGGGAATGGGGCAACCATATTCTGCGCACAGGCGATCATGGATGGCGATCGCCTTGGGTCGCAACTCTAGATCAATCGATGGACTCGCCAAAACTCGGTTCCTGCTCGCGTCATTCAGCAGTCTAACGATTCAGCGTGTAGGCTGTTTGCCAAGGCCCCTTACACCTGCCGATGCAGGGGCGCAGCAAAGCTTAATGCCTGGCTTGTCTAAGAAATCCATAGATTACAAATTGCGCGGTCAGTTCTCATTCGCCGCCGTGCTTAGCGATCAGGTGGTTGAGGTCTTGCTGCATGTGCTGGTAGACCTGCGCGTAGCAGGCATCGACATAGGCGCGATCGCGCGCCGCCGCCGCCCCATAGCGCTCAAAGTAGATGGGCGCGCCGACTCGGGTGGTGATGGGCCGGGGCCAGGGAATATTTGGCAGCGGGCCAAAGGCAATGCCCCAGGGTAGACCCAGGTAGATGGGGAACACCTCCGGGTCAATGCCCAGCAGCCAGGGCATGCCCAACTCGTGCAGCCGCTCCACCAGGGGATAGATATCGGCTAAGACCAGCAGCGTTTCATGGGCACCCCAGGATACCGTCGGGACAATCGGCAGGTGGCGCTGCAGGGCAATTTTGACAAACCCCTTGCGATCGCCCAGCTGAATCTGATCGCGCTGGTAAAACGGGCGAAAGACATCCTGCGCCCCGCCGGGATAGACCAAAATGCTGGCTCCTTGGTTGAGGGCAGCCAGGGCCATCTTGGGGTGAGCGGCGATCGCCCCCGCCCGCTCCGCCAGCCAGGCCGCAGGCGGCGACGCCTGCCACACCTTAGGATGCATCAGTCCATAGACCGTTCGCTCAGCGCCAAAGCGCCGCACCCAGTCGTAGACCATCATGAACATGTCTGGCGCACCCAAACCGCCGTTGTGGGAACCCACCAGCATCACCTGCCCTGCTGGTATCTGCTCCCACCCCTCGGTCTGAACGCGAAAGTAGTGCTCGTACAGCCAGCCCCAAAACGGCTGAAAGGCTTCAATAAAATGAGGATCGCGGTGATCGAGTGACCAGCCTGGCTTTTGTGTCCCCCTATGCCCGTAATTACTCATCTATGCGGTATTTCCTGACCATGATCTAGGAGAATGCATTGTATTACTAAACGCTGCCTCTAGCTCGACAGAGCGAAAAAGTTTGCCGTTGTCAACGCCATCAGTCGCCCTTCAGAATGTGGATACGAGAAGGAAACCGCAACACAAACCTCATCCAAGTCCAGAAGTGTAGTTTTACCTATAGGAAGACTACAGATCCCGAGCTGGACTTGGTATAGATGGCTAATAACTACGCACCTTGCCGAAAAGCCCTCACCGCCTGGGGGCGAGATTCAATCACGGCACACTGGGCCAGACGAGCTAAATCAATATCCTGTACAAAAAGGCTTTCGCTGACTTGCCGGTAGCCGTCAGGTTGCAGTTGATAAACGCTGATGCCGCCCGCTTCCCAAAACCAGACCTCGGCAGCGCCTAGGGCTGCGTAACCCTTGAGTTTGTCGGGGCCGCTGGTAAAGACCACGTCAACCGCCAGGTCTGGGATCGGCTGGCTGCCTCCAAAACAGTACGACTCATCCGCCTGCACCGAGGCCACCGCCCTCCGTTCTTGAGAAAAAGAACCCGTCGCCACAAAGTCTACGCCTTGACCCAGCAGGTAGTCTTCGATCAGGTAGCCGATATTGCCCTTGACAATTTCATGCTCCAGGGACGTAGACAAAATCTCCAGCTCCCCAGCGTAGTAAAACAGACGAATTCCTGGCGACTCTGCAAACCCCTGCTGAATCGCCTTAAAACTATCCCAGCTCACGCCGGTATGGATGAAGCGCTGCTCGGCAGGTCTATCGACAAGTTGAACCACCGTCACCCTCCTGGGTCGCTGCTTCTATGATGAACTATAGTTCGGCTTGCAACTATATCCCGGCTTGCAACAGAGGCACATGCTATGGCCAGCCTTTACGAGACAGATTTCTACGCCTGGACTCAGCAGCAAACCCAGCTGCTTGAGCAAAACCTGTGGGAAAAGCTAGATCTGCCCCACCTAGTAGAGGAACTAGAAGACTTGGGACGGCGTGAACGGCAAGAACTGAGAAATCGACTGAGCGTGCTGTTGGGGCATCTGCTGAAGTGGCACTACCAACCAGAGCGCCGGGGCAATAGCTGGCGGGCCACCATTCGAGAGCAGCGTACCCAGGTTCAGCTAGTGCTGAGCGATAACCCCAGCCTGAAGCCGTATTT
>JBBSLR010000580.1:0-2302 GCA_038255045.1 Phormidesmidales cyanobacterium | reverse complement strand
GCCAGACACACCAGGGTTTGCCACTGCTGGCGCAGGGTGTCGCTGTCGGCGTCGGCCTCCCCTGTGTGGGTGATGACATTGCCCGTCCGGCGCAGGTCTTTGGCCAGGTCAAACAGTACTGCCAGCCCGCCAGCGGTGTTGAAGTCGTCATCCATCGCGGTTTGAAAGGTTTGCACCGGGGCGCTGTCGCGATCAATCCGCATGGCCGCCGGATCGCCAAAGGCAGCATCTTCCACGTCGGCCCAGCTCAGCTTGGCCCCAAACTGGTAGCCAAACAGCAGCCCATCTTTGAGGGTGCCCCAGCTGGTTTGGGCGGCGGCGATCGCCTCATCGGTAAAATCTACTGGCTTGCGGTAGCTTCCCTGGAGCAAAAACAGCCGCACCGCCATCGGGTCGGGGCCGTTGGGGGCATCCAGCAAATCTCGAATGGTAGTGAAGTTGCCGAGGGATTTTGACATCTTCTCGCCGCCCACGTTCACCATGCCGTTGTGCATCCAGTAGCGGGCCAGGGGGTGGCCGGTGGCCGCCTCCGACTGGGCGATCTCGTTCTCGTGGTGAGGGAAGACCAGATCGCTGCCGCCGACGTGGATGTCGATGGTGGCGACCGGGCGTTCGTCCCCTTGGGGCGTGTCGAAGACTTCGCGAATCATCGCCGAGCACTCGATGTGCCAGCCCGGTCGCCCCGGCCCCCAGGGCGACTCCCAAAAGGGTTCGCCCTCCTTAGCACCCTTCCACAGGGCAAAGTCAGCGGGGTCTTGCTTGATCGAGTCTGCTGCCGACACCCGGCCACCGGCTCCGGCCTGCATGTCGTCGAGCTTGCGACCCGAGAGCTTGCCGTAGCCGTCAAACTTACGCACTGAGTAATATACGTCGCCAGCAGCAGGGTAGGCGTAGCCCTTTTGCTCTAGCTCGCTGATGAGGCGCTGAATGCCGTCCAGCGTTTTGGTGGCATAGGTATACTCGTCAGCCTCCATGACATTCAGACGGGCAATATCCTCCAGATAGGCCTGGGTGTAGCGCTCTGCCACGGTTTGCATGGAGGACTTTTCGGTCTTGGCGCGGTTGAGAATTTTGTCGTCAATGTCGGTGAAGTTCTGCACGTAGTGGACGGTATAGCCCCGCCACAGCAGGTAGCGCCGCACCGTATCCCAGGCGATGGAGCTGCCGGCATGGCCCAGGTGCGAGTAGTCGTACACCGTGACGCCGCAGCAGTAGATCTTCACCCGCCCCGGCTCCAGGGTTTCGAGGGGTTCTTTTTTGCGGGTCAGGGTGTTGTAGAGAACGACGCTCATGGCAGGGGCGGGCAGCAGCACAGAGTGCCCATTATAAAAGGACGCTAACAGAACGATTCAACACTGAAACCGCCCGCAGCGCAACGCAGCGCTTAAGGAGAGTCGTCAATACCCACAGGTCGAAGGTTGGGTTTGGCCCAGGTGGGCATGTAAACTCAGACGTATAGGTTTTGAAGATTAGGAGCCATGGTCAGTCGTTATCGCCTCTGTCGAACTTTTGTCGCCACTCTGGTCGCCACTCTGGTCGCCACTCTGATGGTGCTAACCCTCTGCCTGGGCTGGGTGAGCCCGGCCCAGGCCACCAGCTACGATCGCCAAAGTCTGAGAAACACCGACTGGTCAAACCAAGACCTGCGCGGCAACAACTACACCAGCGCCGACATGGCCGACGCCGACATGAGCCACAGCGACCTACGCGGCGTGCGCCTGTTTGACACCACTCTGGCCCGCGCCAACCTGGAGGGGGCTAACCTCAGTGGGGCCACCCTAGACAGCGCCCGGTTTTACCAGGCCAACCTCACCAATGCCATTTTCGAAGGGGCCTACGTCTTTGGCACTGACTTTCGCGAAGCCACCATCGACGGGGCCGACTTTACCGACGTGCTGCTCGACCCCAGGGTGAACAAAATGCTCTGCGAGGTGGCGACCGGCACCAACCCAGTGACGGGGCGCAACACCCGCGATACGCTGTACTGCTTTTAGGATTGAGCTTGGTCGTCAGCGCGATCGCGGGTGCTGATATGGTAGCGATCTCGGCCTGCCAGCTTAGCTTTATACAGGGCGGCATCGGCATCGGCTACCAGCTCACCCGGCAGGCTCTGCGTCTGGGGCCTGGTGCAGGCAATGCCAAAGCTGACGGTGATGTGGTCGGCCACCGCCGAAAACTCGTGGGGCAAGCGGGCTTGGGCCAAATCGCGCTGGATTCTATTGACCACTACCATGGCCTCTGCGATCGCCGTTTGAGGCAGCAGCACCACAAATTCTTCGCCCCCGTAGCGGGCCAGCACATC
>JBBSLR010000579.1:0-2335 GCA_038255045.1 Phormidesmidales cyanobacterium | reverse complement strand
TCGATGGCCAGGGTGGCGATCGCCCTCAACTCTCCCTCACCCCCCTGGCTCTGAAACAGGGCCAGAGACACCACGGTTTCTGGCCCTGTCTCCGTCTCAGCCTCCAGCACCGGCACCAGCACGAAGCCATCCCCTAGCCCCAGAGGGTCTCCCAGGCGCTGCTGGGCGGCCTCTGCCTGGCGTCGCAGATCGTCGAGGCTGGCCGCTGGGGCCAGGGTCAAGGGCGGCGATCGCCGCCACTGCGCTAAAACCTGGGGCAGCGCCTCGGGGTCGAGCATCAGCCGCAGCCCCAGGCGAAAGCTCAGCCCCAGCAGCAGCAGCCCAACCCCCAGCCCCGCACTGACCAGCAATAACCGCCACAGCCAGCGCCAGGGGCCGGGTCTTGCCCCCACCCAGACCTGTACCGCCCCGGTAGAGCTGGGGCCTGGAGCCTTAGACCGAAGCGGAAAACGAAGGGGCATAGACCACGGCACTGCGCCAATTTCACCTGCAACTCTACCGCAGGATGCGGCAGTCAGAACCACCGACCCCAGGCTTTTCTGCGGTGGCCTGGCCCGGCATCACACTTTAGGGAATGGGGGAATTTAATCCCTTGTAGGCAGTTTTCTGACGCCAGAAGAGTTCGATATCCACCGCCAACGGGAAAGATTGGCTGGTGCTCTGTGCCCTGGCCAGCGCCTCCCAATCCAGCCAATCCAGAAGAAACAGGACATACCGTGATGATGCTCATATTCAAGCGATTTGCCCCCACAACCATCCGCACCCGGATTTTCGTGGGTTATCTCTGTGGGGCGCTGACGCTGGCGGCAGTGGGTACGCTAATGTACTCCGCCGTTGGGCAAATCCGTCAGAGACTGGTCTCCGTGAGTGCGTCACAGCAGCAGCTCTCCCGTGCCCAGCAAATTATCTGGCTAGACGAAGTGCTCACCCAGTCGACGCGCAACTATGTGCTTACCCAAGACAGCCGCTGGCAAGAGCGCTTCGACCTCTTTTTTCCCCAGATAGAAGCCCTCCTTGCTGCGGCCCAGGAAAATGCTGTTGATGCTGATATACAGGCTCTTTTTGACCAGCAAAAGGGCCTTAACGACACATTAGATGCATTAGAGAGAGAGGCCTTTAACTTGCTGCAAGCGGGGCAGCCCGAGCAGGCCCTAGCCCTGCTCGACGGGGCCGAGTACGAGCGCACGAAGGCGGCCTATACCGAAACCATCGAGAGCTTTCTAAACGATTCTCAAAATGGGCTTGCTGCCGTCGAAGGCGACTTGAATAACACCCTGGCTTTGTCGTCTCGGCTAGCGCTGTACATTTTGTGGGGCAGTATTCTTGTGGGCCTGGGGGTGGTTTTCTTGGCCTACTACCTGGCAGGGCGCATTACGAGGCCAATTTTGACTACGGCTTCGATCATCCAGCGGGTCGCTGCCGGAGATCTGCATATTGACATTCCTACGGGCGGAAATGACGAAATTGGCCAAATGCTGGATGCATTTAAACTGATGACAACCCGCCTCGCCACTATTATTCACGATGAGCAGGCGGCGGCCCAGCGGATGCTTGAGGTTTCGGCCCATCTCAATGAAGCGGCCCAGGGGTTGTCTTTGGGTAATTCAAAACAGGCGGCGGGGGTTGCCCAAACCACCGTAGCGATTGAGCAAATGAATGCGGTGATCAACGGCAACGCCGAAAAGGCCAGTCAAACCCACCAGTCTGCTCTGCGATCGGTGACGATGGTGGACGAAGGCGGCAAAGCCGTGACCGAAACCGTTCAGGTGATTCGAGACATCATCGCCAAGATCAACGTGATTGAAGATATTGCCGAGCAAACCAACATGCTGGCCCTCAATGCCACCATGGAGGCGACCCGCGCCGGGGAGCACGGCAAAGGCTTTGCGGTGGTAGCGAAAGAAGTGCGTAAGCTGGCTGAACACAGCCGCACCGCCGCCGAAGAAATCACCGCCCTGGCCGATCGCAGCATGAGAGTGAGCAAGCGTACCGGCGATCTGTTTCAGCAGATCGTCCCCAGCATTCAGCAAACCGCCGAACTCATGGCCGAGATCACCCGCTCCAGCCTTGAGCAAAATAACGGTATTGCTCAAATTAACGATGCCATGGTGCAGCTAGACGAAGTCACCCAGCACAACGCGGTGGCTGCCGACCAGGTGGCCACCTCTAGCCACGACATGGCGACCCAGGCGGCCCAACTCCAGCAGGCGCTGGCCTACTTTAAGCTCGAGGGCTAGGGATTGGCTTCAGCCTGACAGCCTTGTGATCGTTTGTCGGGGCCACCGCCACCTTAAGATGAGGGTTTACTCCTTCACTTCTCTTGCTGCAATGGCTA
>JBBSLR010000578.1:0-2337 GCA_038255045.1 Phormidesmidales cyanobacterium | reverse complement strand
TCTGCCAACCTACTTACATCAACCCCCTCAATGATAGTCTGTCGCGGGCTGGCGTTGATTTTACCCCATGGGTGAAGCGGGGGACGGGGTTGGGTATTGGGCACAGGGGGCCAGGTAGACGGTGCCGGGCTTGCCTCCGTCCGTCAACCGCCAACTCCGCTCACCGATTAGACTAAATATAATCTCGAAAACCTCAGATCATGGTGCAGACTCGGCCCAGATTTTACAGCTTTGACGACTATCTGGCCTACGACGACGGCACGGAGAATTTTTATGAGCTGTTCAACGGAGAACTAATTCAGGTGCCACCGGAGTCGGGCTACAACACTAGCGTTGCTTTCTTCCTCTCAATTCAACTGGCGGCCCTGGTGGGACACCTGCGGGTGCGGCTTCACGGTCTGGAGTTAGAGGTGCGGGGAGAACCGAAAAATCGCTACCCCGACCTGACGGTGATTCAGCCGGAGCACGTTCAGCTTTTGGCCAAGCGCAATACCCTTCGCCTGACGATGCCGCCCCCGGCGCTGGTGGTGGAGGTGGTCAGCCCCGGAGAGTTGCAGTGGGAGCGCGACTACGTGGCCAAGCGCGCCCAGTACGAAGACCTGGACATTCCTGAATACTGGATTCTCAACCCCGCCGATCAAACGGTGCTGGTGCTGGCCCAGGGTGGTCAGGGGTTTGCGGCCCTGGGCACGTTTGCGGGCGATCGCCCCGTCGAATCGGCGCAGCTAGCGGAGCTAAATCTCACGGCGGCGCAGCTGTTTGCGGCGGGCCATCTCAGCTGAAGGCTGACCCGATAGACCAGGCCGCCTAGTCGTCTGGGTTGAGCGGCCGATTCACCTCTGAGGTGGCGTTACCTGCGTTGGGGGTGCCGGGGTCGGCGATGCCTTTAACCTTTTGCACAACGTCTTGAGCACCCTGCTGGAAGCCCGCCAGATCTTGCCGGGTGCGATCGTAGTCGGCCTGAATGAAGTCGGTGGCCTGGCTGAGCTTAGTCTCAAACCCTGGGGCGTATTGCTGGGGGTTTTCTACGGCTGGCTCTAAGACGATCACTCGCCGGTCGCCGAGGCTAGAGATGGCCACGGGGGCAAAAATGTAGGTGCCTGCCATCAGCCCCTGCCAGCCGTGGGGCGTAAACAGATAGGCGGTGACAGCCCCCGTAGAGGGGTCAAATAGCAGGTCGGTGATTTTGCCGACGCTGTTGCCCTGGTTGGTCAAGATCTCAAAGCCCAGGGGGGCCTCGGCCATGTCTGACGCTTGGAGCCTGGTGCTGTCGGCCGCCCGCACCAAAATGCTGTCATCGCCAATGGCTTCTACCTGGTGCCAGGCGAAGGCGGTTTTGGTCATGCCCAGTAGCCCCGACTTGCACACTAGACCGGTGACCTGCTGGGCCTGGGTATCTACCAAAAAATGGGCCATGCGCCCGAGTTCTTTGACCGTTTGGCGATCAAGCACGGGCCGCCCCAGCAGCTCAGTACATTTCAGGGTTTGGGCAGGTATAGACATAGCCAACTACTTCTGGAGGATAATCTACTCTGTATTGTAGCCCCCATCATTGGGCTCTACCTTAGACTTAAGGTCTACGCAGGCACCCATAACATTGAGGTCAAAATTATGGCTAAACGAGATATAGCCCAGGGAGAAATGGAAAAGAAGCTTCAGGACTGGGGGGCAAAACTAGACGAGATGAAGGCGAAGGCCGATCAGTCTGGAGCTGACACTAAGGCCCAGCTGGAGGGCAAAATTGAGGCCCTGACGGTCAAGCGAGATGCCATGCAGCAGCAGTTGGCTGATCTAAAAGGCTCTAGCGATGAGGCTTGGCAAATTATGAAGACAGGTCTGCAAGCTGCCTGGAATGATTTGAGCGATGCCTTTGAGGAGGCCTCTACCAAGTTTAAATAGTTCTTATGGCTCGGGGCTTGGGGTTCTGCCCTGTCCCTGGAGTATGGAGAGCGGGCTTTTGCCGCTGGGTGGGCCTAGACTGGATGCCTTATGCGTTGAACTACTCTAGAGCGCTCTTGTCTGGCGTGGTGATAGATCCTGTGGTAGTTTCAGGGTGACTTTTGGCGGCTTGATGCTGATTGATATAGAGGCGACCCGATGAGGCTATTTTTGGTGCTGGCGCTGCTGATTGCGATCGCAGCGGTGATCTTCTCCTTCCAGAACGCGATGCCGATCATGGTCTACCTCGGCATCTGGAATTTTCAGGCATCCCTGGCGCTGGTGCTGCTCAGCACCCTGGGCATTGGCATTCTCGTCGGCATTTTGGTGTCGCTGCCCAGCGCCCTGCGCCGATCAATGGAAATTTCAAAGGACGAACGGCAGATTGAGCAGCTCCAG
>JBBSLR010000577.1:0-2354 GCA_038255045.1 Phormidesmidales cyanobacterium | reverse complement strand
TGACCCGGTAGATGCAGTCGAGGGTGATCAGCCCCACAAACAGTCCGGTGGCCATGGCAATAATTCTCTCGGCAGATTTTAAGGATTTAGGTTTGCGATAGGCTCAGCAGTCTAGACTCAGCTCGCGGTGTACGGTAAACAATGCAACGATTCAGCTTACCGCTCACCATAGTTACCTCCCAACACCCCGCCATGGCCGACACGATTCCTCTGGTCTACATTCCCCTCTATTTGCACTGCGTGATTGGCCTGGTGGCGGCGCGGGTGGCCCACGGTAAGGGCTATGACCTGGGGCTGTGGCTGGTGTGGGGTGCGATCGGCGGCACCGTGGCCCTGATCGATGCCCTGCGGCGACCCCGACTGTCGCCGCCGCTATGAGCGGGTCACTGCGCCAGCGGCTCAGGCAGTGGCTGCCCGACTTTGACCGCCGGGTGTGGATTTTGGCAGCGGGGCGGCTGCTCTCCCAGGTGGGCATTGGTTTTACGCTGTTTTACGCGCCGATTTTTTTTACCACCCAGGTGGGGCTGACGGCCACCCAGGTGGGCCTGGGCATTGGCCTGGGGTCGCTGGCGGGTATGGGGGGGCGGTTTTTGGGTGGGTCGCTGGCCGACTCGCCCACCTGGGGGCGGCGACCGACGCTGCTGGCCTCGGCCCTGGTGTCGGCGGGGGCCGACGGGGTGCTGCTGCTGGCCAACGATTTGTCGATTTTTTTGCTGGGCAACCTGCTGATGGGGTTTGGGGTGGGGCTGTACTGGCCCGCCGCCGAGTCGGTGGCCGCCGATATCACCACCCCCGAGCAGCGCAATGAGGCCTACGCCCTGGTGCGCCTGGCCGACAACCTGGGCCTGGGGGTGGGGGTGGTGGCCGGGGGGGCGCTAATTTCGCTCACCGGGGCCTACCGGGCGCTGTTTGCCATCGACGGCGCTACGTTTTTGCTGTTTTTTGTGATTATCTACTTCGCCATTGCCGAGACCCGCCCGGCGGCGAATGGGGCGCGATCGCTCTGGCAGGGCTGGGGCCGCGCCCTGCGAGACACCAACCTGATGGTCTACGCCGCCGTCAACGTGCTGTTTACCGGCTATCTGGCCCAGATTCAGAGCACGCTGCCCCTCTACCTCAACCGCTTTGGCGGCGGCGACCAGGGGCTGAACGAAGGCACCCTGAGCCTGTTGTTTACCGGCCATGTGGTGCTGGCGGCCCTGGCCCAACTGCCCGTGGCCCGCTGGCTCAACCGCTACCGCCCGGCCCAGGGGCTGATGGCGTCGGCGCTGCTGTGGGGGCTGAGCTTTGGGCTGGTGTGGCAGTCGGGGGTGGGGGCGTTTCCCCTCGCCTGGGCGGGGCTGGCCCTGGGGGTAATGGCCCTGGCCATGGTGGCCTATACGCCCATTGGCTCGGCCCTGGTGGCGGCCATGGCCCCAGAGGCGCTGCGGGGAGTCTACCTGTCGGTCAACTCGATGTGCTGGGCGGTGGGCTATCTGATCGGCCCGCCGGTCGGAGGCTGGGCCTTGGACCAGGGGGCGGCGATCGCCCACGGTTTTTGGCTGGGGTTGGCGGTCACGGTGGGGCCTGCGTTGGGGGTGCTGGCCTGGCTTGATCGGCGGCTGCAGCGGCGGGGAAGTTAGGTTTCTGCTGGTCTTGGACTAACCTCAGTTCGGTGGAATCCCATGCAGTAGGAAAGTCGGCCACATCCGCTCCTGGGAGGGGTGCCCGAAGGGCGGGGTGGGTAAATTGGCCTAGCGATTTTGGCTGGGGTGACCCGACCTCAAACTCCAGTACTGGACGCAGCTCTGGGGCGAGGGCCGGGGCCAAAAGTGACCCTAGGGAGATGTGATCTTGGCCCTGAGTTCGGTTTTGATGCGGTTTAAGATCGAGGCTTCGTCGAGGCTGTCGAGAATGCTGCTGACCACCGCCCTCGGCCCGTCTGGCCCCCAGGTAGCGCCGTTGGTCAAGTAAGTTTTGGTGATCTGGCCAATGCCGTAGGTGGCCAGGCCCGCCACCCCCCCCTGGGCGATCGCCACCGGAATGTAGGGGGCGATCGCCAACCCGCCCGTCGCCACCGCCGACACCCCCAGCAGGCCCTTGAGCGAACTCAGGCCCAGGGTGATCACCAGCTCGCTGACGGTGATGCCCCCCAGGCCCAGGGCGATCTGCTTGAGCAGTTTGAGGGCGGCGGGGCGGGTCATGGGCAAACCGTAGAGCCGCGACAGGTTGAGAATCAGCATCACGTCGATCACGGTGCCGCCCACCAGATCGGCGATGGTGATCGGGTTGAGGGCCACCGCCACCGCCTTGATCTGGGTGGCATTCCAGATGGTGTCGTCGGCGATGCGATCGCAGATCTGCCGCTTGCGCGC
>JBBSLR010000576.1:0-2372 GCA_038255045.1 Phormidesmidales cyanobacterium | reverse complement strand
TGGCAGCAACAAATCTCGCAGCAAGCAAGGGCTTGGTCAGCCTGGTCAATCCATTTAGCGTGCGAACGTACACTGTACATACACAATGGGCGATACTGGACTCGAACCAGTGACATCCTGCTTGTAAGGCAGGCGCTCTACCAACTGAGCTAATCGCCCGGGCTGCATTTGCAGTTTTCTATCTTAGCAGAGGATAGGGGCAGTGCGGCGCGATTCCGGAGCGGATACTCGTTTCGAGCCGGTTTCCATTTTTGAGAGGCCACCGGCTATGCGCCATTGCCCCCAGAACTCTATGACCTGGAGAAGGGAATTTACCAGCTTGGTGTTCATGGGCGGAGGTGCGATTACTAAGCCTATTGTAGGAGTTCTCCAGAGTGCTGAGTTCGCCTAATACGCAGCGCGGGTGGCCATGTCGCGGGGGCGCTTTTTGATCAGCGTGGGGTCGAGGTAGGTAATCGCTTCGGCGCACGATCGCACCCGTTCTATCGGCTCAAACACATTCACCTGGTAGACGATCTGGTTATCCCAGTCGAGGGCGGTGAGCCAGCCGCTGCGGGGATGATAGACGCCCGTGTCGATATCGAGCCAGCCGCGCCCGGCGACAATTTGGCCAGGTTCTACGCCGGGGACCGTGAAGGTGATGGTATGCCCGGTGATGATCAGCTTGTCAGAGAAAAACGGCGTTAGGCTGCTGTGGAAGGTTTCGCGAATCCAGCACATTTCGTAGCTGCTCTGCTCGGCGATGGGCAGCATGGGGTTGACCCCGGCATGCACCAGCCACAGGTCGCCCAGGTCAATGTAGAGGGGCAGCTGACGCAGCCAGTCGAGGTGGTCTTCGAGGGTGGCGGCGGAGCCGTGGTAGCTGCTGAGGGTGGCCTGGCCACCGCTAAAGATCCAGCCCTGGAGGGTGGGGGGGTTGATCTTGCCGTCGACGAAGGTGTCGAGAATCAGCTGCTCGTGGTTGCCCCGCACGCAGCCAGCAGCGTGGCGGCGCACAAAGTCAACCACGTCGGCACTTTTGGGGCCACGATCAATCAGGTCGCCGACGCAGTAAATTTTGTCGTCAGGTTCGGGGGCGATCGCATCCCATAATCGCTTAAGACCGTCGTAGTGACCGTGGATGTCGCCAATGAAGATTCGTCGGGGCATGGGGCAGGAACTCCGTTGATTTCATTATGCCTTAACCTCAATGTCAACTCTCTAGTTTTCGCCAGGGTTACCCATTTAGAAATAGACCCCTAGACCGATGCGGTAGCCAGCCTGGTTGAGACATTTCCCCACCCTGTCCTCACCACCGTGACGCTGGCTATAATCCGCATCCAAATCCAGCAGTGGCCTTCTGCCTGGGGGACACGACCGATCCCAAGCAGGACTCAGGATAGATTTGGTACCCATGCCTCCGTCAGAACCAGAAAATTGTCGCTTTTTGCAGAAAAAACCGCCACTTCTGCGTTTGAATCACGTTTATTTCCGAGGTTCTCAGGCATAATGAATGCCAGCTTTAGGCCCCGCATCTCCATGAGTCGTTCCCCTTCGCGTCGCCCGTTGTCAGTACTTACCCAGCCTGCGCGGCGGCGGCGATCGCAGCGGCAGACTAGCCCCTGGCGGCGGCTGGCTCGACACACTACCCTGCTAGAGCTGAGCGCCCGCCTGGGCGTCAATACATTTTTGGTGCTGGTGGCGGCGGCTTCGTTGACCCGCCTGGTGCCCCACCTGCAAACCCAGGCCCAGCAGCTTGAGACCGTGCGTCAAGAATTAGACCAAGCCCAGACTACCAACACTCGCCTGCGGTCAGACTTTGACCGCAACTTTGACCCGGCTCAGGCGGGGCGGGTGATTCAAGAGCAGACCGGCTACCGGGTGCCGTCGGAGCGCCAGGTGGTGTGGACGGATTAGGGATAAAAAGTAGTTGTCGGTAACCCCAGCCCTTCCTCCAGGCCCATCATCAGGTTGAAGCACTGCACCGCCTGGGAGGCCTGGCCTTTCATCAGGTTGTCGATCGCCGACATGACGATCACCCGCCCGGTGCGGGGGTCGGTTTCGAGACCGATGTAGCAGCGGTTGGTGCCCCAGGCCCACTTGGTTTGGGGGTAGGTGCCGCTGGGCAGCACGGTCACCCAGGGCGACGAGCGGTAGAAGGCGCTGTAGATGGTGAGCAGGTCGTCGCGCACCAGGCCGGGGTCGCGCAGGGTGGCGTAGATAGTGGCCAAAATGCCCCGCACCATGGGGATCAGGTGGGGGGTAAACTGCACGGTGACCTCTTGGCTGGCCAGGTGGGTGCAGATTTGCTCGATTTCGGGGGTGTGGCGGTGGCGGGTGACGCCGTAGGCCCCGAGAGAGTTGCTAGCTTCGTCCAGTAACATGCCGGTTTT
>JBBSLR010000575.1:0-2398 GCA_038255045.1 Phormidesmidales cyanobacterium | reverse complement strand
CCTAGGCCCATGGGGTTGATTAATTGGTGCAGCTGGTCGCGCCGCTGGATGGCGAGGTTGACGGTGGCGGTGTCGCTGGCCTGAATTTGGCCCAGGGCGGCCAGGCGATCGCCCAGCCCCAGAGCCATCAAAAACATGGCCTGCTGGGTGGCCCCCAGGGTCTCTAACCCGCAGCGATCGCCCTGGCGCTCTAGCCCGGTGAAGTTGACGTGGGCGGTGATGTCTTGGTGGCCCAGGTGGCTGTAGGGGTCGTCGTGGTGGGCGTGGTGGTAGTAGCACTGGAGCGTGCCCTGGACGCGGGCGCGGCTGTAGTAGCGGCTGGCAGGGTAGCCGTAGTCAACGGTGAGCACATAGCCCCGGTGCAGCTTGGCGGCGACGGTTTTCATCCAGTCGAGGGCGGCCAGGTGAACTTCGGTGCGGTAGCCGGGGGCGTACTGGGGGTCGGCCAGGTCGATGCCCACAAAGCCAAAGTAGTCGGCCAAACGCGGGGTGGATGGAGCATCGACCACTTCCTGAAGGGGAGAGTCCGGACTATCGGCCAAGGTGACGTAGACCTCTTGCAGCCCCGATGTTGTCATGACCACCTGGTGGACGGGGAGGGCATCGACCAGCTCGTTTGAGAAGCAACAGCCGGTGATGCTGTCGTCGGGTAAACCGTGCAAATTCACCCAGGTAACTCGTCCACCCCAGGGGGTGAGGCGGTCTTGCTGGGCGGCTCGCAGGCGGTCAGATTTTTCGACAATTTGATAGTTCAGCACCGCAAAGCAGTCGGGAGCATGATTTTGCAGCGCCCCCAGCACGTCGGCGGCAATCAAGCCCTGCCCCGCCCCCATCTCTACCAGCGCGAAGGGGTTGGGACGGCCCAGATGCTGCCACATTTCGGCGAATTGGGTGGCCAGCAGCTCGCCAAAGTCGTGGCCCAGGTGGGCGGAGGTGACGAAATCGCCCTCAAAGCCCAGGATGGCCGCTTTGGTGGTGTAGTAGCCGCCTTGGGGGTGGTAGAGAGCCAGCTCCATAAACTCGGCAAAGGCGATGCGCTGGTGGGGCGACTGGTGGATGCGATCGCACAGCGCTTGGTAGAGGTCGGGGTTGTGGGGCATGGAGGAGCGGGGGGAGGGGGTGAGGGGAAGGGTGTCATTGGGCGGCAGGCCTATGGTGCGATCGCCTATTGTTTTCCGCACCACCGTAATGCACCGACTCTAGGGTTACGCGGCTTATCCTTGGAGCTGTTGGCGCAGTTTGGCTACCGAATCTGCCACCGCTAGGCATTTGGTGCCGCGACAGACCATGCCCACGGCCCCGGCGGGCAGGTCTTTGCTAGGGGTGAAGACGGTGGTTGGCCAATACTCGGTTGCCAACTCGGCGATCGCCGCTGCCGTGGCCTTGACCACCGTGCCGTGGAGAGACCAGTTGAGGCCCGCCAGCAGGCTGGGGCAGGCGCGGGGCAGCTGCTCAATCACGGTGCCAAAGGCTTGCAGGGTGCGATCGGCCCGGTCTAAATAGTCCAAATTGTCGGTGAGCAGGGCGAGGCGGACTAGGTTGGCCACCGCCACCCCGTTTGCCGCCGGAGTAGCGTTGTCTTGGTAGGGCCGCTCCTGCACCAGCAGATCTTCACCGCCCGCAGCGCTAAAGTAGCCGCCCTGATCAGCGCTCCAGAGCAAATGGTCAAATTCTTGCTGGGTTGAAATGGCTAGCGTCAGCCAGTCGGTTGCGGCGGGGGAGACGGCCAGACTGGCCTGGTGCAGGTCAATGAAGGCCTTAATCAGCAGGGCGTAGTCTTCTGACTGGGCCTGCACCCGGGGCGTGCCGTCGTAGCCCAGGCGGTGCAGGTGACTGCCGACCCACTGGTGCTGGCGAATGTGCTCGGCGGCGGTGACGGCGGTGGCCAGGTAGTCGGGGTTTTGCAGGGCGATCGCCGCCTTGGCCAAGCCAGAAATCATCATACTGTTCCAGGCCACGATCAGCTTGGTGTCGGTCACGGGGGGGATGCGCCCCGGCCAGGGCTGGGTTTTGGCCCCGTGGTTATCGACTGCCGGGGGAAAGGTGGCGAGTGCTGCCCCTGGGGTGCCGTAGCGCAGGGTGAAGAGCTTGTCTAACGCAGATTCTACCTCAGCGGGCAGGGGGCCGAGGTGCGATCGCTGCAATACAATTTGGCCTTCAAAGTTGCCCGCCGGGGTGACGGCGAAGGCCTTGCTCAGCGCCCGCTGCTGGTCAGCGGTCAGCGCCGGTTCCAGCACCTGGTAGGGCCAGGCGTAGAACGCACCTTCCTCTGGCTCGGCATCGGCGGCGGTGACAAAGCTGTCGGCATCCTGGGCGGCGTAGAAGTAGCCGCCAGAATCGCCGCCGGGGGCGGTCAGTTCCCGCAAAAGCCAGGCGTGGGTGAGGGCGATCGCCCGTT
>JBBSLR010000574.1:0-2405 GCA_038255045.1 Phormidesmidales cyanobacterium | reverse complement strand
ACCACTGTAGGATGGGTTAGCGCAGTGTAACCCATGCCAGATAAGGGTTTGATACGTTACGGCTATGCCTAACACATCCTACTTATGATTCTGCCGACCCACCTACCCGCTGTATTTGAACAATTAGACAGCATTATCTCGCGGTTCTGAACTGTTGCGGACATGCTCGACAAATTCAGCATGGCCTTCCACGTCCTCTAATGACTGGAATGGTGACATTTCAACCCAGTTGGCGTCAGCATGTAGCTTATCCACATAGGCATAAAAGGCTGCTTTGTCGTCTCGATGGGCCAAAACGTAGGCCTGTAGCTCCCGCTGGCTCATGGTCTGGAAGTCAGGTTTGCTCAATTGACGTACCTCCATCTACCGCTGGGATATATTTCAATTTTTCTTGTTGCGCTGTAGAAATAATCTCTGCTCCCCATGCCCTATCGAACTAGAGCCGTTGGCCTATTCTAGATTATTCATCTCCCCAGACCGCGGCCAGGCGGCGATCGCGCCCGCAGCCCGTGCGGTAATACTTGTACCGCAGCGGGTGCTTGAGATAGTAGTCTTGGTGGTAGTCTTCGGCGGGGTAGAAGGTCGGGGCTGGCTCAATGGCGGTGACGATGGGGGTTGCCTGGAACTTTGGCTCAGCGCTCAGCACCTGTTTAGACTGCTCTGCCAACGCCTGCTGCTGGTCGTCGTGAACGAAGATTCTCGCTTCGTACTGGCTGCCCTTGTCGCAAAACTGGCCGCTGTCATCCACCGGATCGACATTTTCCCAGAAGACGTCTAGCAGCCTGTCGTAGCTAACTTTGGTGGGGTCGTAGACCACCTGCACCGCTTCCACATGGCCAGTGCCCCCGGCAGACACTTCGTAATAGGTGGGGTTGACCTTGGTGCCACCCGTATAGCCCGAGGTGGTAGAGCGCACGCCCTCTAGCTCGTCAAAGGGGCCTTCCATGCACCAAAAGCAGCCGCCCGCAAAGGTGGCGGTGGCCAGGTTAGGAGCGGTGGCTGTCGCTGACTCAGGTGCCGCCTCAGGCATCGAGTCGGCGGTGGCGTAGAAGGGTAGGGCATCCCAAACTAGCCCCAGGCTGGCGAGCAGCAACAGCCCCAACAAAAACCTGCGCATAGTCATCATCATTTCCGTTCGCGTCATTCCTCAGCTTACGGCAACCCGCTGAGATTCTGCTGAACTGCCTTGCCACGCGATTTGTGCAGGACTCCGGCCACAACCACCAGGGAGTAAACTCCCTGGCTCACAGCAAAAGTCCTGCTAAAGCAGACTAGGGCACTCGGCTCCCAATCCTCTTCAGAGGATTTTGGTTTTGAGCCTGGGATTTCTAGTCCTAGGCTCAGCGGCCAATCCAAGGAATCGCCCCAGGGGGCGATGGCCATAGGCCATGGCGCTGTCCCAGTTTTGCCCCTGGCAGGGGCCGAGACCCCAAGCGCGATGGCCATCGCTATATTTGGGTATTTCTGCACTTTGAGCACTTTTTGAGCCACCATTCTCAGCCCGCTTTGTATGATTAGGGAATGCTGTCGTCGGGTGAGCAAACTCTGCAACGGCGGTTTTGATGGGTTACTGTCTATCCTGCTCCAGAGGTTTCATCCCCTGTGATTTCGCTGTCCCCTCCTTCTATCAATCGCGGTAAGTCGCTCTACGAGCAGGTGCATCAGGCCCTGCGCGCGGCCATTTTGACCGGGGCCTTGCCCCCCGGCGATCGCCTGGTCGAAACCCAGCTGGCCGAATGGCTCCAGGTCAGCCGCACCCCCCTGCGCGAGGCGCTGCGCCAGCTGCAGCAAGACGGGCTGGTGACCGCCGATGTCAGCGGCGGGCTGCGGGTGACGACGATCACCGCCGCCGATGCCGAGGAGTTGTACGACTGTCGTTTGGCCCTGGAGGCGCTGGCGGTGGCGGGGGCCTGCCGCTACGCCACCCCAGAGCAGCTGCAAGGCATTGAAGACTGTGTTGCCAAGGCGGAGGGGGCCACGGCCAACAGCCACGGCAGCCTCGACCACAAGCATTTGCTCGATGTCGATTACCAGTTTCACCACCTGATTGCCGAAAGCTCGGGCAATCGACGGCTGGTGTCGCTGCTCGATACGCTGTTTGATGCGATGGCCCTGCTGCGGATTCAAACGCTTCAGCAAAACCCCAATGTGCTCGATATTCGCCTAGAGCACCGCAAAATTTACGAGGCGATTCTCACTCGCGATGCTGAGGTGGCGGTGGCGGCCATGACGCAGCACCTGAAGGCCAGCAAAATTCGGGTCGTGAAGGAAATTGATGGCACGTTGTCTGCCGTCGCTGAGGTCTAAGAGTAGGCCAACTAATTAAGCATCCAAGCTAAGCCCTCATCCCCCAACCCCTTCTCCCAAGGGGAGAAGGGGAGCCAAATCAGAACCCCTCTCCCCTT
>JBBSLR010000573.1:0-2424 GCA_038255045.1 Phormidesmidales cyanobacterium | reverse complement strand
TGCAGGCTTTCGACCTGAGCGTCTTTTTGGTCGGGGCGCACTTCAGCAAACACACGGGTAATGCCCACTTCGCGGGCGATCGCCTCGGCGGTGCGGCGGTTGTCGCCGGTCAGCATCACCACCTCTAGGCCCATGCGTTGCAGAGTGGCGATAGCAGCGGCAGAGGAGGGCTTGACCGCATCGGCAATGGCCAAAATCGCCTCTACTGTGCCATCCACCGCCAGCCAAACCACCGTTCGGCCCTGAGATTCTAGCTGCCCCCACGGCTTTTGCAGGTGCTCGGTTTCAATGCCGAGTTCCGCCATCCAGCGGTGGGTGCCAATCTGCACCCTTTGGCCCGCTACAGAACCCTGGACACCGCTGCCCGCCACCGCTTCAAAAGCTTGGGGATCTTCTAGGGTCACCCCTTGCGATTGGGCGTAGTTGACCAAGGCTTCAGCTAAGGGATGCTCGGAGTTGCGCTCTAGCGAACCAGCGAGTTTGAGCAAATGCAACTCGGTGGCGGTACCGTTGACGGTGAGGTAATCGGTCACCGTAGGCTTGCCCTGGGTGATGGTGCCGGTCTTATCGAGCACGATCGCCTGAATGTTGTGGGCTACCTCCAGACTGTCGGCCCCTTTGATCAAAATACCGTTCTCAGCCCCTTTGCCAGTTCCCACCATGATCGAGGTCGGCGTCGCCAAGCCCAGAGCGCAGGGGCAGGCAATAATCAGCACGCCCACGGTGGTAATCAGCGCCATGGTCACGTTGCCCATGACGTTGTACCAGACTATGAAGGTGAGAATGGCGATCGCAATCACCGCTGGCACAAACCAGGACGTCACCTGGTCAGCCAGTTTTTGAATTGGGGCCTTTGACCCCTGGGCCTGCTGCACCAGCTTGACGATCTGCGCCAAGAAGGTGTCTTTGCCGACCCGGGTAGCGCGGAACTTGAAGCTGCCGGTTTTATTCAGCGTGGCCCCGATTACCTCATCGCCGACAGTTTTCTGCACGGGCACACTTTCGCCGGTCACCATCGCCTCATCGAGGGTAGACGCGCCATCGACGATTTGGCCATCGACCGGAATTTTCTCCCCAGGCCGCACCAAAATCACGTCCCCCAGCAACACCTCGGCAATGGGAATGTCGAACGCCTGGCCCTGACGAATCACCCGCGCGGTTTTGGCCTGCAAGCCCATCAGCTTCCGAATCGCTTCCGAAGTCTGCCCCTTGGCCCGGTTCTCTAGCAGGCGACCCAGCAAAATCAGCGCAACAATCACCGCAGCGGCTTCAAAATACACGTCTGGGTTGAGGCCCTGGTCAATAAACCACTGGGGGTAAACCGTGGGAAACAGCGAGTAGAGAAAGGCGGTGCCGGTGCCCACCGCCACCAGCGTATCCATGCTGGCCGAGTGGCGCTTGAGAGCTTTCCAGGCGTTGATGAAAAAGGAAGTCCCGGCCCAGAACAGCACGGGCGCGGTCAGCACCAGCTGGAACCAGGGGTTGTGCAGCCACATGGGAATGAAGGGAATGGGCAAACCCGTCATCATCGGCAGCGAACCGATCACCAAAATGCCGCCGATGACGAGGCTAAACACGGCTTTGCGGGTGAGCTGGCGGTTTTCGGCCGCTCGCTCGCTCCGTTCGGCATCGTCTTCAGGGGCCAACACATCGTCTTGCAACGGCTGGGCTTTGTAGCCCGCATCATCTACCGCCGCCTGAATGTGGGTGAGGTTGGTTTGGTAAGGGTCGTAGGTAACGGCGGCTTGCTCAGCGCCAAAGTTAACGCTGCACGCTTCCACGCCAGGCACCGCGCGAATAGCCTCTTCGATATTGCTGGCGCAGGAGGCACAGCTCATACCCCGCAACTTAAGAATTTGATTTTCCATCAGTGTTGTCCTCAAAAATAAATTGCTGGGGAGTCAATCAACGGTGTAGCCAGCATCGACAATGGCCTGCTTGATGGCAGCCTCGGCGGCGTTAGTAGCGACCTCAACCTGTTTGGTGGTGGAGTCAGCCTTGACCTGGGCTGTAGTGTCGATAGCCTGGATGGCTTTGGTCACGGTATCTACACAGGCAGAACAGGCTAGATTGGGAACGGTAAATTCGAGCATCATGGCAAACCTCTAAACTCGGTATAGGTCTATCTTGGAGCTTCCAGTGCGCTGGAGAGTCAAGGGGGTACGCCAAACAATTTTTGAAGCGGTTTACTATTCTTTTTAATAAGTCTTGAAACAACAATTAGGGACATAGTCTTTATGCCCCTAATCGCTTTAGCCGTTAGATTCTATGAGCTTGTGCCTGTGTTGACAAAACTCCAAGCCAGCGCAGGTTAGGCCACCGCCATACTCATGCTGCGACAGGTTTCTGCGCAGCGGCGACACATCTCGGCACAGGCCTGCATTTGGGCATCGTCGCCCATGCTGGCGCAGTCTTGGGCGCAGC
>JBBSLR010000572.1:0-2443 GCA_038255045.1 Phormidesmidales cyanobacterium | reverse complement strand
TTCAATGAGGGCCGACAACGACTAAACGGCAATGTTGGCTATCGAGTAATCGAAGCAAATATTCGGGAATTGCTGCACAATCCCCCTGAGGAACAATCCTGGTGCTAGTTGTGCCAAGTTCAGCTTGGCATCTGTAGCTTTTCAACAGGCAAAACCCCACCTCTGGATTTTAGTGAGGTTAATACTAAACCCTCTTTGGTTAATTCTGGTTCCTCTGGGCAAATGCTATAAAGCCTTTGGCCTAGCTATGCTTACGTCCCTACAATTTGACCCCTGTGGATTCGGGGTTATGCGGTTCCAATTTGGTATGATGTGCCCAAATATGATGTGCCTAAAACGGAAATACTCGCGGCGTAATCAGCACCGTGAGGCCCCAAAACATTAGGTTAAAGGGAATGCCCACCCGCATAAAGTCGGTGAACTTGTAGCCGCCGGGGCCGTAGACCATCAGGTTGGTCTGGTAGCCGATGGGGGTGCTAAAGCTGGCCGAGGCCCCAATCATGATCGCCACCGCAAAGGGCATAAAGCTCACCCCTAGACTCTGGGCCAGCGTGAGCGCAATGGGAAACACCACGGCGGCGGCGGCATTGTTGGTAATCACCTCGGTGAGCAGGCTGGTGATGGCGTAGATGGCGGCCAGAGCTAACCAAGGGTTGGTGCCCGCCACCCCCAGCACCGCCGTCGAAAAAGCCATGGCCGCCCCGGTGATTTCGAGCGCTTTGCCCAGGGCCAGAGCCGCCGCTACCACCAAAAGCACTGACCAATCAATCGAGCGAAACCCCTGCTGAAATGAGCAGCAGCCGGTAACTACCATCAGCACCGCCGCCAAAACTGCGGCGTTGAGCATATCCATAATGCTGAAGGTGGCCAGGGCCACCATCAACACCAAAATGCCAAAGGCCACGGGGGCTTTGTCGTGGCGCAGGGGGTCAGAGTTGGGCACCGGGCTGACTAGGTAAAAGTCGCGGGAGGCGCGCCGTTCTTCTAAAAAGGAGGGGTGGGCCTCTAGCAGCAGGGTATCGCCGGGGCGCAGGCGAATGTCGCCGATTTTGCCCGACAGACGCTCGCCGTTGCGCCCCACCGCCAGCACCACCGCCCCATAGCGACTGCGAAATTTGCCCTCGCGAATGGTGATGCCCACCAGGGGACAGGTGTTGGAGACTACGGCCTCGATCAGTGATCGCTCTGATCTCGGCGAGTCGAGCTTAAACACCTGGTCGGTGGCGGGCTGCAAACCCCGAATCTGGTTGAGGTCAACGATAGAATCGACCATGCCCACAAACACCAGCTGGTCGCGCTCCCGCAGCACCTCCTGGGGGTTGATCACCGTCAGCAGCTGCTCTCCCCGCTGAATTTCGGTCAAGAATAGGCTCGGCAGGTGGCGCAGCCCCGCTTTTTCGACGGTTTTACCCGCCAGGGGGCTGTGGTCTTCTACCACCATTTCCACGGTGTATTCGCGGGGGTCGTCGGTGCCGGTGATGGCGGGTAAGCGCACCGGCAGCAGCCAGCGGTGGGCCAAGATTAGCATCAGAGAGCCGGCGATCGCACAGGGCACCCCCACCGGCACCAGGTCAAACATCTTTAGCCCCGGCAGTTCTGTCTCTGAAAGGATTAGCCCGTTCACTACCAGGTTGGTGCTGGTGCCAATCAGCGTACACATGCCCCCCATGATCGCCGCATAACTCAGGGGTATCATCAGCTTTGACGGGCTAATGCGCAGCTTGCGGCACCAGTCGCTCACCGCCGGTATAAACATCGCCACAATCGGCGTATTGTTCAAAAAGGCGCTGAGGCCCAGCACTGGCGCGATCAGCCGAATCAACGCCTCGGTCTGCCCCTGGGGCATGCCCAGCACCGATCGCGAAATCAGATCTAGCCCGCCGGTTTGCTGCAGGCCCGCCACCACAATGTAGAGCACCGCCACGGTGATCATGCCGGGGTTGCTAAACCCCGCCAGGGCGGTGGCTGGGTCGAGGGTGCCGCTGAGCAGCAGCACCGCCAGCGCCCCCAAAAACACCACCTCTGCCGCCAGAGTCGTCATTGCATTGAGCAAAAAAGCCCCTAAGGTCACCCCAATGGCCAGCCAGCCCTGCCAACTCAAAGGCGCAGACGACGGCCCGTCGACCAGGGCAATACCCCATGCCGCCAGCCCCGCAATGGCCAAGCCCAGCAGCACTTTGAGCCATCTGCCACGGGAGGGGGAGTCAGCCAGACTAGCTTCAGGCTGACCTTCAGATGGAAGCAGGGTGTTTTTCGTCACAGACAGATGCTCAAAAAACTACATTATGCTTGACCTGAGACACTTCTAGGCAGATTAGAGTTTGTTTACAATTGCACTCAAGTTTGCTTGAGTGAGTGCATCCCACTTTGGCAGGTGCCTACGTCATTCCCACGCAAGTGGGAATCCATGCGGGAGCAAGATGTCCGCCGTGGATTCCTGTCT
>JBBSLR010000571.1:0-2446 GCA_038255045.1 Phormidesmidales cyanobacterium | reverse complement strand
CGTCAGCACCACCAGGTCGCCGTCGTTGAGCAGGCCTTTTTCTTGGGCCACGCTCATCGCCGCCTGAAAGGTCTGGGTGCTAGAGGGCAGGTCGAGCACCAGCAGCGGCCGCACCCCCCACACCAGCTGGAGCTGGCGGGCCACATGGACGTGGGGCGTCACCGCCAAAATCGGCGCCTGGGGCCGGTACTTCGACACGTTGCGAGCGGTGGCTCCAGATATTGTCAGGGTCATAATGGCGGCGGCGTCGAGCTGCGTCGCAATCCGGCCCACCGCCTGGCTAATGGCGTTGGGAATCGAGCGCGCCCCCACTTCTTTGCGATCGCCCAGGGCTAACCCCTCCTGCTCAGTGCAGACCGCCACCCGGGCCATGGTCGCCACCGCCTCCACCGGAAACTTGCCCACAGCGGTCTCGTTAGAGAGCATCACCGCGTCGGTGCCGTCGAGAATGGCGTTGGCAATGTCAGACACCTCGGCCCGCGTGGGGCGCGGGTTAGACACCATGCTGTCGAGCATTTGGGTGGCCGTAATCACCGGAATGCCGAGGGAATTGGCGGTGGCAATCAGCCGCTTTTGCAGAATTGGCACCACCTCGGCGGGCAGCTCGACCCCCAAATCGCCTCGGGCCACCATCACCCCGTCAGACAGCGAGAGAATCGCCTCCATCTGCTCGATCGCCTCATGCTTCTCAATCTTGACGATCACCGGCACATGCTTCCCCGCAGCGGCGATGATTTCTTTGATCTCCAGCACGTCCTGGGGGTTGCGCACAAAGCTCAGGGCCACCCAGTCAACCCCCTGATTGAGGCCAAAGACTAAATCTTCGCGGTCTTTGTCGGTGAGCGCCTTGACCGAGAGATACACCCCCGGAAAGTTAACTCCCTTGTTGTTTGACAGGGTGCCACCCCCCACCACCCGGCAGTGCAGCTCCTGGGTCTCAAGATCCACCGACTCCACCTGCATTTCGACCTTGCCGTCATCGAGCAAAATGGTGGCTCCGGTGGGCACCTCCGGGGCCAGTTTGTCGTAGGTGACGCAGGCCCGCTCATGGTTGCCCACAATAATCTCGCTGGTGAGCACAAAGGGGTCGCCCTTTTCGAGCACAATCGAACCCTGCTCAAACTTGCCCAGGCGAATTTTTGGCCCCTGCAAATCTTGCAAGATGCCCACCGGCTGGTTGAGCTCAAAGGAAATCTGGCGAATCAGCCGAATGCTGCGCTGGTGGTCGTCGTGGCTGCCGTGGGAAAAGTTTAGGCGCAGGGTGGTGGCTCCGGCCTCGATCAGCGATCGCAGCACGTCAGGGTCTTGGGTGGCAGGGCCGATGGTAGCCACGATCTTGGCGCGGCGAGTGGAGTTGCGCAGGGGCATAGACGACCTCTACTGGGAGTAAAACGCTGCTGGCATAGAGCCTCGGGCGAGGCCGTAAACCGGCAGCAATAAAGCACAGGGATAGTAGCACGAATGCCAATGGGCTTTACGCTCCGCCCCAAAACCGACAAAGATTTCAGCGTTTTCACGGACGGTGCCCATCAGAGCTGGGGTTAGATCGCCAGTCGCTTTCGGGCGATACCTGAAGCGCCCAGGAACCCCAAATCATGAGGCTGTGTCACAAAACTTCATTCTTGATGCGTCGTAGCTTATACTACCGAAGACACTGGTGTAGGAGTGAGGCATCATGTCGGTGGCAACTGAAGCCCTGACTATACGTAAAACGGTTCCCCCTGAGTTACTTAAAACTGAGGGTGGCTTAAGCCCGAATTCTCTAATGTTCATAGCCTCCGTGGGCTTGATCGGTTTGTCTACGGTGGGCTATTTTTGCTGGCACTGGGCGGGCTGGTGTGTGTTTTTGATGAATGTCCTCTCCCTTCACCTGGCGGGGACGGTGATTCACGACGCTAGCCACAACTCGGCCCACCGCAATCGGGTGGTCAATGCCCTGCTGGGCCACGGCAGCGCCCTAATTTTGGGGTTTTCATTTCCGGTGTTTACGCGGGTACACCTGCAGCACCACGCCCACGTCAACGATCCCGAAAACGACCCCGACCACTTTGTCTCGACCGGCGGCCCCCTGTGGCTGATTGCGGCCCGTTTTTTCTACCACGAGATCTACTTCTTTAAGCGTCGCCTATGGCGCAACCACGAGCTGCTGGAGTGGTTCTTGGGTCGTCTGGCGGTGGCTCTATTGGTGTTTGCCGCCTGGCAATTCGACTTTTTGGGCTACATCTTCAATTACTGGTTTTCGCCCGCGCTGGTGGTGGGCATTGCCCTGGGTCTGTTCTTCGACTACCTGCCCCACCGCCCCTTCGAAGACCGCGATCGCTGGAAGAATGCGCGGGTCTACCCCAGCCCGATCCTCAACCTGCTGATCATGGGCCAGAACTATCACCTGGTGCACCACCTGTGGCCCTCGGTGCCCTGGTACAAGTATCAGCCCACCTACGAGGTG
>JBBSLR010000570.1:0-2454 GCA_038255045.1 Phormidesmidales cyanobacterium | reverse complement strand
GATCTCAGCGCCAGCGGCGTGCTGGGCGACCCCACCGTAGCGACGGTTGAAAAGGGCGATCGGCTGAGGGCGTCGCTGGTGCAGGGCTGGGTGACGGCACTGGGCGATATCTATCGATTTCGGCAGCCCCACACCGACCCCTTGACTCTCCAGTGAACTGTAGGGATTAGTCTAGGGCTATTGTTATTGACAAGCTCCCATGGCTACCCAATCTGCCAACGCTACCCAGCAGCTCCAGCTCACCGGCATGAGCTGTGCCGCCTGCGCAAGTGCGGTGGAGAAGTCATTGCAAGCCGTCTCTGGCGTTGAGGTCGCAACCGTCAACTTCGCTGCCGAGCAGGCCACGGTGCTCTACGACCCCAGGCAGACTGAGCCTGGGGCACTGCAACAGGCTGTCATCGCCGCAGGTTATGGGGCAACTCCTATAGCTGACGATGCTGCGATCGATGACCAGGTAGATGCTGAGGTACACCAACGGCAGCGGCACCAGCGGCAGCTCACCTATCGCGTGGCCCTGGGCATGGTGTGCAGCACCCTGCTGGTGATTGGCCACACGCCGATGATGCTAGGGCGAGATATTTCTGCCATTCCCCACCTGCTGCACAACCCCTGGTTTCAGCTGGTGCTGACGGTGCCGGTGATGGCCTGGTGCGGACAGTCGTTTTTTGTGGGGGCATGGCAAGGGCTGCGCCACCGCCGGGCCGACATGAATACCCTGGTGGCGATAGGAACGGGGGCTGCGTTTCTCTATTCTCTATTTGTCACGGTGTTTCCTGGGGTGCTGATTGCCCAGGGGGTAGCGCCTGACGTGTACTACGAAGTAGCGGCGGTGGTGATCACCCTGGTGCTGCTGGGGCGGCTGCTGGAGAGCCGGGCGCGGGGGCAGACCTCTGAGGCCATTCGCAAGCTGGTGGGCCTCCAGGTGAAGACGGCGCGGGTGGTGCGCGACGGCGAAACCCTCGACATTTCTCTAGAGCTGGTGCAGGTGGGCGACACCGTGGTGGTGCGACCGGGGGAAAAAATTCCGGTGGATGGCTGGGTGCTGACCGGGGAGTCGGCGGTGGATGAGTCGATGATTACAGGGGAGCCCCTGCCCGTCACCAAGCGCCCCGGCGATCAGGTGGTAGGGGCGACGCTCAATAAAACCGGACAGTTCACCTTTCGCGCCGATCGCGTGGGGCGCGACACGGTGCTGGCCCAGATTGTGCAGCTGGTGCGCCAGGCCCAGGGGTCTAAGGCCCCGATTCAAAAGCTGGCTGATCGCGTCACCGGCTGGTTTGTGCCGGTGGTGATGGGGGTGGCGCTGCTGACCTTTGGGCTGTGGTTTGCGATCGCAGGCAACCTGGTGCTGGCAATGTTTACCACCATTAGCGTGCTGATTATTGCCTGCCCCTGCGCGCTGGGACTGGCAACCCCCACCTCAATCATGGTGGGCACGGGCAAAGGAGCGGAGCACGGCATTTTAATCAAAGACGCCGAAAGCCTGGAGCTAGCCCACAAAATTCAAACCCTGGTGTTGGATAAGACCGGGACGCTGACCGAGGGCAAGCCCATGGTGACCGACTACCGGGCGGTGCAGGGCACGGCGCAAGAACTGCACTGGCTGCGGCTGGCGGCGGCCCTAGAGCAATATTCTGAACACCCCCTGGCGGAGTCAATTGTGGCCTATGCCCAGGCCCAGGGCATTGCGGCGAAGGAGATTGAAGCAACGGCAGTAGATAAATTTCAGGCGGTGGTTGGCTCGGGGGTTGAGGGCTGGATCACGGGCCACCACATTCAGCTGGGCACCAGTCAGTGGCTGGTAGAACAGGGTGTTGACCTGTCAACGATGGGCCCCACCGCCCAGGCCTGGGAGCAGGCGGCTAAAACTACGGCATGGCTGGCGGTAGACGGCCAAGTAGAAGCGATCTTTGCGATCGCCGATGCCCTCAAGCCCTCATCGGCGGCGGCGGTGCAGCGGCTCCAGCGCATGGGCCTAGAGGTGATCATGCTGACGGGGGATAACGTGCAGACGGGGAGGGCGATCGCCGATCAAGTCGGCATTCAAAAGGTGATTGCCGGGGTGCGCCCCGATCGCAAGGCCGCAGAGATCACTGCCCTACAGCGCCAGGGCAAATTTGTCGCCATGGTGGGCGACGGCATTAATGACGCCCCCGCCCTGGCCCAGGCCGACGTGGGCATTGCCATTGGCACCGGCACCGACATTGCCATGGCCGCCAGCGACATTACCCTAGTGTCGGGCGATCTCAACGGCATTGTGGCGGCGATTCAGCTCAGCCGCGCCACCATGGCCAACATTCGCCAAAACCTGTTTTTTGCCTTTATCTACAACGTGATTGGCATTCCGGTGGCGGCGGGGGTGCTGTACCCCTGGTTTGGGCTGCTGCTCAACCCGATTGTGGCGGGGGCGGCGATGGCCTTTAGCTCGGTGTCGGTGGTGACCAATGCGCTGCG
>JBBSLR010000569.1:0-2465 GCA_038255045.1 Phormidesmidales cyanobacterium | reverse complement strand
GGTGCAGGCCGAGTTGGCCTATCTAGAGCAGGTGGAAGCGGCCCTGACCCAAACGCAAACCTACGAGGAACCGGCGGATCTAGAAGCCCTGATCGACATTCGCCACGAGCTGATTCAGCAGGGCTATATGGCGACCCCTGACCATCGGCCCAGCGATCGCAAAGCCAGCGATCGCAACCCCAGCGACGAAGGGTTTCGCCAGCGACGCACCCCCGACGGTCTGCCGGTGCTGGTGGGCCGCAACAACCGCCAAAACGATCTGCTGATTTCCACCGTGGCCACCGACTACGACCTCTGGTTTCACACCCAAGAAATCCCTGGCAGTCATGTGCTGCTGCGGCTGGGGGCGGGGCAGGCGGCGAGCGATCGCGATCTGGCCTACGTGGCCGATCTGGCGGCCTACTACAGCCGCGCCCGCCAGTCTGACCAGGTGCCCGTGGTCTACACCCAGCCGCGCCACGTCTACAAGCCCAAGGGCGCCCGCCCCGGCATGGTGATTTACAAGCAGGAGACGGTGATCTGGGGCCAGCCGCGCCGGGTAGAGTCGCAGCAGATCCCTAGAGCAGATCGCTAAAGATGCAGAGCTGACCCAGGCTTAGTCGTGCAGCAAGCCGTAGGCAAGCTGAGAACTCCGCAAAAATACTGAGTACATTTGCTCATCAGCTTAAGTTATGGAATCAACACACAACCAGCAGGGATTGTGTTAAAGAAAATTTGTACTTGTTGTTACAATGGAGAACGGAGGAGATGAGAGCCCTCCAGGAAAAGAGTATCAAAGCCCAGCGCTGACATGAGCGCAGAGTTTTTGGTGGTTTCTTCCAGATTGAGAGAACAACGTAGATATTAGTATCACCTAATCGGCTGTCTTCGGGGGGTCGATTTTTTTTATTCTTTACCTTTGCGATCGCCCGCCAGGGGCAGGCTGATAGACGAAGGGTACAAAGCCCCGTGGGCAAGGGATACCGTGATAATTTTGTGATCGATTTGAGGGCATTCCCCCGGCCCCGCTCCGGTGCCGCTGTTCACCGCGTAGGCCGGAAAGCAGGCCGCCGCCACGCTCAGCCGCAGCCTCCCACCGGGGGGCAGCTGGCAGGCGGTGGGCTGTAGGGCCAGGGCGATCCGCTGGGGCTGAGCGTCAGGGGTGGCGGGATGGTCGACGCGGCACTGGCCCTGGGTGAGGTTCAGCACCCGGCCATCACCCTGCACCTCTGAGAGCACCACGCTGAGGTCAAAGCTGGGGGCATCGGCCCGGCAATAGAGGGTGACGGTGGGGGTGCCCACCAGGGTGAGGGCCTCGGGCAGCGCAGCGGTGGTGTAGGTGAGTACGTCGGTGCGGCAGTCGATCGCAGCGCGGTCAAAGGGGCCAGGGGGTAGCCCGCAGTGGCCCCCGAGGGAGGGCACAGGCCGCCAGGGGTCGTGCACCATCACGTCGGGGCAAAGCGCAGTGCCTGCCTGGGGCTGAGGTATCTCGGTGCTGAGCAGGCCGTCATCCTGCCGCATCCCGGCCAGGCCGCTGCTGCTGAGATAGAAGGCTTGACCGGGGGCGGTGGGCCAGCGATCGCGCCCCTGCCACTGGTTTAGCCCCATCACAAACAGCTGGATCGGGGCCTGGGCTGGCTCAAGAGCCGAGGGGGTGCCCTTTAGAAACTGATCAAACCAGCGAATCTGCAACCGATCAACGGGGCTGTCGGCCTCGGGGCCAAAGTCTACCGCCCCCACTTGTCTCCCCCAGGGCAGGTGCCCCCAGGGGCCAATCCACAGGGCTTGGGGGGCGCGACTTTGGGCAACCATCTGCTGATAAAGCCGCAGATCGCCGCGCAGGTAGGGGTCATACCAGCCGCCAATGTGCAGCATGGGTAGATCTACACCCGTCAAATCTGGCTGCAAGGCCTGCCAGTAATCGTCGGGTCGGGGGTGATCCAGCCACTGGTGAAAGAACGAATCGGGAGCATAGGTCTTGAGCACCTGGGGGCGAGCCGGCCTGGCATCGGCCAGGGGTAGGGCGTGGGCGGCCTGGCGCAGGGCTTGGTAGGCCACCTGATCGGCCTTCAGACGGGCGGTTTCGGCGGCGAGCTGGAGCGCCCAGCCCAGGCCCACTTGCAGGGGCAGGGCACCGTTTTCGTAGGCCCAGTCGGCGTAGAGGTCGTAGCCCACCATGGCGGGGGCGATCGCCCTTAGGCCCGGCGGTTTTTTAGCCGCCGCATACAGCTGGGTCATGCCCTGGTAAGAGAATCCGTACATGCCCACCGCGCCGCTGCTCTGGGGTAGCCCCGCCGCCCACTGCACCGTGGCGTAGCCGTCGTCGGCCTCGTGGCGAAACAGGTCAAACTCGCCGCCAGCGGTGCCCCGCCCCCGCACGTCTTGAATCACCACGATGTAGCCGTGACTGGCGTACCAGGTAGGGTGGGCATAGACCACGGTGGAGGCGATCGCCCGTCCGTAGGGCTGCCGCATCAGCAGCACCG
>JBBSLR010000568.1:0-2466 GCA_038255045.1 Phormidesmidales cyanobacterium | reverse complement strand
TGCTCTCCTCTATATATATGCTGCTGGGTGGTGCGATCGCCCTTCATCCCAAATCCGCATCCCATAGCCCCGATTCCCATAGCCCCGATTCCCATCAGGCCAACTCGTAGGGGCGCATGGCCTGCGCCCGGTCAATTGCCTTCGCCCGGTGATCTAGCCGTATGGCGAACAGGAAAACGAACAGGAAAACGGACAGGCCGTGACCGAAACGGCCCTACAGGCAGAAAAAGCCCTTCTGATCGTGGGTCAGTTCAGCACATTGCCTTAGACTGTAGAGGTCAATTACCACAGCACTAGCAGCCATGATTTTTCCTGGGGCACCGGTTACGGTCGTGAATGTCAACGATACCTACTACGGTTTTCAGGGCCTGGTGCAACGCATTACCGACGGCAAGGTAGCGGTGCTGTTTGAAGGGGGCAACTGGGATAAGCTGATCACCTTTGAACTGTCAGAGCTTGAGCCAGTCACCACCGGCAAGCGGCGCTAGGTTTGGCCATGCGTTTACCCCTTCCCCAGGCCGTTGCCCTGGTGCGCCCGCCCAACCACATTGCCGAGGTGATTGAGACCGCCACCACGGAGTTTTTGGCCCAGTGCCTAGAGCCTGAGGCCCTAGCGTTTTCGGCGATGCCGCCCTTTGGCAGCTGGGTCACCGCGCTGGATGAAGAGTCGGGCAATACGGTCTACGGGGTGGTGTACCACGCCACCACTAGCCCGATTGACTCGGTGCACCGGGCTAGGGCGCTGGGTCTGTCGCTCGAAGACCTGCGCCAGCAGCAGCCGCAGATTTTTGCCATGCTCAAAACTGAGTTTAGCGCCGCCATTGTGGGGTTTCGTGCCCCCGACCTGGCCGGGCAGCCCCTGGGGCCACTGTTTCAGTACCTGCCACCGCGCCCGCCCCAGGTACACCAGGCGGTGTACGGCTGTGCTTCTGAGGCGGTGATTGAGTTTACCGATCAGCTCGATTTTTTGAGAACGCTGTTGGGCATGGGTAATGCTCCGGTCGATAGCCTGGTGGCGGCGGTGCTGCGCCAGGGCTATCAGCTCCGCAAGCTTGATCGACCCTGGCTGGTCAATGCTGGGCGCACCCTGAGCGTGTTTCTCAAAGATGACTACGATCGCCTGCGCATCATCCTCGGTCAGATACATGCCTAGCTATGGAAACCTTTGACTGGATTGTGGTGGGCAACGGCCTGGTGGGCGCGGCGGTGAGCTACGAGCTGGCCCGCTGCGGCCTCTCGGTGCTGCTGATTGATCGCGCCCTAGAGCCTGGCAACGCCACCCGCTACAGCTACGGCGGCATTCCCTACTGGTCGGGCAGCACCGAGCTAACCCGGCAGCTCTGCCAGGAGGGCATTGCTAAGCACCGCCAGCTGAGCGAAGAACTGGGGAGTGATACTCAGTTTCGTGAGCTAGATCTCGTGCTCACCCTAGCGGCAGGTGGGGATCCCCAATCGGCGGCAGCACCCTACGAAAAATGTGCGACGCCACCGCGATTTGTGGCGGCGGCGGCGGCGGTGGAACTGGAGCCAGTGCTGAATGGGGAGGCGATCGCCGGGGCCTTTACCGTGCGCCACGGCCATGTGTCTCCGGGGGCGTTAGTCAACGCCTATAACCAGGCCTTTCAGCGGCTGGGCGGCACCCGCATCATTGCCTCGGTGGTGGATGTGGTGCGCATTAGAGACAAGGGTACCGGGGTGCTAACGGACGAGCAGGCCTACCCCGCTAAGCAGGTGCTGGTGGCCGCCGGGGCCTTTAGTCGGGCGCTGCTGCACCGGGCCAAACTGGCCGTGCCGCTCTACTACAGCCACGCCGAGCTGATCGAGACGCCGCCCTTAGATCTCAAACTTCGCGCCCTGATTATGCCTGCCCAGACCCAGCGCTTTGCCCTAGAGGCCCAGGCCAGCCAGCCCAACACCGACCGCCAGTGGGATCAGTTGGGCCACGAGGTCACGCCCGCCATTCTCGACAGCGGCGCAGTGCAGTTTTTAGACGGCCATGTGTGTATGGGCCAGATCAGTCGCACGCTGACTGACTTAGAGGCCAGGTTGGATGAACAGGAGAGCGATCGCGCCATGCGAGCCGCCATGGCCTCTCAAATTCCGGCCCTGGCCCAGGTGCCCGGCACCTGGCGACGCTGCCGGGTCAGCTTTAGCCGCGACGGGCTGCCGCTGGTGGGCCAGGTGCCCGGCGTAGAGGGGCTACATATGATGGCCGGGTTCAGCGCCCCGTTTGTGTACCTGCCGCCGGTGGCCCAGCGCTTTGCCCAGGCGGTGGTGGGCGATGCTGACCCGGTGCTCGACGCCATGAGTCTAAAGCGCTTCGTCGAATAAACCTCATCTAAGTCCAGCAGCGGAGTTCTGCCTGTGGGGAAACTACAGATCCACAGCTGGACTTGGTATTGCCTTAAAGATATCGCCTCAAGAATCAGGGAACTCGCCCATAAACTTGACCTCTGGCTGGAGCCG
>JBBSLR010000567.1:0-2490 GCA_038255045.1 Phormidesmidales cyanobacterium | reverse complement strand
GGCCTGCGACGGAAGAACCCTGTGGTTTTCCCATGACCCAGTATCGATAATCCCAGTGCCTGCGACTAAAGTGGCCGATAGCTCAGATTCTTCTCAGTCCAGAGATATATCCTGATAATAGGGGAAGGCTTGGTAGATATTAGGTATCAAGTGGCACCCCCAGCCAGATCAGTATTGTGCTTTATAGGACATTTTGGGTGGTTATGGTACAGGCAGCAGTTAAGCGGTTGACGTCGGGTTCATTGATGCTGGGGGCGCTGCTAGCCTTTTTGCCAGGTAGCATGCCACCGCGCGCTGGCCTGCTAGGTGCCCCTGCCCTGGCCCAGTCTGTGGTCGATGAAGCCACTACCATTCGGGTGTATGAGCAGGTTAGCCCGGCGGTGGTTGCCGTCAACACCCGCAGCGGCGGCGGCAGCGGCAGCATTGTCGATGCCAGCGGGCTGATTCTCACCAATGCCCACGTGGTGGGGCGAGAGCGGGTGGTCACGGTGCGCCTATCTGATGGCCGCAGCTTTGAGGGCGATGTGGTGGGCTATGGTCAAAACCGCCTCGACCTAGCGGCGGTGCGGCTGCGGGGCAACCCCACGGGCCTGCCTACGGTGGCGATCGCCCCCCCTAACTCGGTGCGGGTGGGTCAAAGCGCCTTTGCCATTGGCAGCCCCTTTGGCCTCCAGGGCACCCTGACGGTGGGCATTGTCAGCCGGATTGACCCCGATCGCAATGTGATTCAGACCGATGCTGCCATTAACCCCGGCAACTCCGGGGGGCCGTTGCTCAACAGCCGTGGGCAGCTGATCGGCGTCAACACCTCGATCTTCACCACCGGCAGCAGCGGCGGCAACGTGGGTATTGGGTTTGCCATTCCCACGGATGAGGTGCAGCGGTTCTTGGCCTCGGTGAGAGCCGGTACGGCGACGGCCTCGGCCCCCGCCAGCCGCACCAGCCGCGAGCCAACTCCGATCGCCCTGGGGGCAACGGTGCAGGGGCAGCTCGACGACAGCAGCAACGTGTTGCCCGACGGCAGCTTATACAATCCCTACGTGTTTGAGGGGCGGGCTGGGCAAACCATTACCGTTGAGATGAACAGTCAAGATGTTGACCCCTACTTGATCTTGCTGGCCCCCGATCGCGATGACTTTTCCATTCAAGACGACGACGGCGGCGGCGATCTCAACGCCCGGATCTCGGTGCAGCTGCCCTACACGGGGTCTTACCTGGTGCTGGCCAACTCCCTGGCCGAGGGAGAAGCAGGTTCCTATCAACTGCGCCTAACCGGCGCTCAGGCCAGCGGCAGCACGGGGCCAGCCCCAGCCGGGAGCGCCAATCTGCGCCAGCAGGGAAATTTGGGGCCGGGTGATCGCACCCTGCAAGACGGGTCGTTCTTCCAGGAGTTTTCGTTTCGGGGCCAGGCCGGGCAGACGGTGCGCCTTCGCCTCGAAAGCCCTGACTTTGACACCTACCTGATGCTGCTCGACGAAGGCCGCAACCGCATTGCTGAAAACGACGACGCCAACCCCAACACGACCAACTCTGAAATTGCCGTCAGACTTCCCCAAGACGGGGTTTACACGGTGCTGGTTAACAGCTTTGGCCCAGGGGAACGCGGCCGTTTCGTGCTCACGGTAGAGTAGCCAAGTCCAGAGGAGCCAAGCCCCAATCACCTCAGTTCGGGATAACGCTTACTAGGGATTGCGGTGCCAGGGCTGGGGCAGACCTTGGCACCGTAAACCCCAACCCTGCGGCCCCGCTGCCGTGGATAGTGCTACGGACGGCTACAGTTGGCCCGGTAGGCTCGCCAGCCACCGTAGATTGAAATCTCCCGCTGCCCCTCGCACAAAAAGGGTTCCCCCAGCACCCCCAGGACGGTGTCGCCCGTGGCCAGGGTGACTTTGCCAATGCTCAGCCCCGGTGGCTCTTGCAAGAGCACCTGCACCAGCCCGGCGGGGGGCACCTGCCACACCTCTAGGGCCACGGCAATGCCGCCCTGGCTAACCCGCACCATGGCTGGGTGCACGTCGTTGATTGACCACAGCCGGTAGTGGGGGGTAGTGGCCGCCTCGTAGAGAAACTCGGCCCCGGCGTTGAGCAGGTTGGGGTTCAGCGCCAGTCCTCGCATTAGAGTGCCGTTGACCGCCAGTTTGATTCCCTCTGCCATGGTGGCGCACTCCCCGATAATTAACGTTGTGGATGGTCGTTGTGATGGACTGGTTTACTGTAGCCCGCGCTGATTCTTTAGATCTGGCTGGAAAGGGCCAGGCTGTCGCGATAGCATAGAGATAAGACGTGAATTTTTGTAACGCCCTTGGCCTCTGCTCTACAGCCTATTATTGACCCGGTGGTGCCTAGCAACTGGCACGCCCTCAGCCCTCGCTGGCAGGCTGGGCAGCCCACCGTGCAAAAGGGGCTGCCCCACGATCAGCTCGCTCCGGCCTGGCAGATTTTGCTGCTGGGGGATGGCTCGCCCACTCGCCATTTGCAGCTGCTGACGCG
>JBBSLR010000566.1:0-2492 GCA_038255045.1 Phormidesmidales cyanobacterium | reverse complement strand
TTGGTTAAACCAGCGGTCTGTTGTGCCCATTGCGTTGACCGCCGAGACGGTGGGAATGCTGGCCAATCTCAACACCCCCGCCGACCTGGCTAATTGGCAAGAACAAATAACGCCTTATATTAAATCCGAGTCACATAGCCCCGATTCCCAAAATACCTAACCGTAGGGGCAAACGGCTGTTTGCCCTGCTGAATCGAGGGTGGCCAAGGAGAATTTAGTATTAGAACTTGAGTATGGCATCTGTGGCGTCCCTAGGGCTGCTGCTCCATCTGCCAGGCGGCGCGCACCAGGCGAATGTCTTCGTAGCTAAAGGTGGGGCCGAGGCGATCGCGCATTTCTGTCAGCGACCCATCCTCCATGGCCACCAGCACATCGACGATGGCCCGAGTGCGATCGCTACTCACCAGCTGATCCACCGCCACCGGTTCTCCCTGGCGAATCAACTGTTCTAGATGGCTGGCAATGGTAGTGGCCTTTAGCCCCCGCTGGTCGGCAATCTCATCGATAGATAGCCCCTGGCGATGGAGTTCGAGGGTGTGCCGATGGGTGTCACCTACGGTTTGGCGGCGTTCCTTGGCTGGGCGGGCGCGGCGAGCAGCGGCTCCAGGGTCAGACTCTAGACCGTAGTCGGCACAAAACTGACGAATGGCAGCGGTAAACACCTCGCCGTACTGGGCCAGCTTGCGGCTGCCCACGCCCGACACCTGGCCAAAGGCATCTGTGGTTTGGGGGCGGGTTTGGGCCATCTGCCGCAGGGCCGACTCAGGAAACACCACGTAGGGCGGCACGCTCTGCTGGTCAGCCAGCTTTTTGCGCAGGGCCTTGAGCACCGTCAAGAGCTGGGCCACCTCGGCGGTGTCTTCGATGGTAGAGGCCTCGGCGGGGCCAGGGGCAAAGTCTTTGGGTACCGCCACTTCGACCGGGATCTGCTGGCGCAGCACCTGCCAGCTGGCGGCGTTGAGCTTGAGCACCGGGTAGCCGTCGGCGGTTTCATCGACCAGGCGCTGGTGCAGCAGCGATCGCCCCAGCAATCTCCACTCATCCACCGAGCGATCTTTGCCGATGCCATGGGTCGAGAGCTGGTCGTGGCGCAGATCTACAATCTTTTGCTTTTTAGAGCCGCGCAGCACATCGATAATGTGGGCCATGCCAAAGCGCTCCTGGCAGCGGGCCACGCAGGAGAGAAACTTCTGCGCCTCCACCGTCCAGTCTTCGATGGGGGACGGGTTGGTGCAGTTGTCGCAGTGGTGGCACAGCCCCTCTAGGGCTTCACCCAGGGTTTCACCGAAATAGCTCAGCTGCACCCGACGGCGGCACACCGTGGTTTCGGCGTAGTCCACCATTTGCCTGAGCTGCTGACGGGCAATGCGCTGCTCGGCCTCGTCGGGCTTTTGGCTGATTAAATATTCCCCCGTGGCCACATCGCCGTAGGCCAGATACAGCGTGCAGTGGGCCGGTTCGCCGTCGCGCCCGGCCCGCCCGCTCTCCTGGTAGTAGCCCTCAATGTTGCGCGGAATGTCGTAGTGAATCACGAAGCGCACGTCGGGCTTGTTGATGCCCATGCCAAAGGCCACCGTCGCCACCATCAGCCGCACGTCGTCGCGAATAAAGCGGGTCTGGTTTTCCCGGCGGGTGTCGGCGCTCAGGCCCGCATGGTAGGGCAGCACCGATTCGCCATCCTCGGTGAGCCGCTGGGCCAGCTCATCGACCCGCTTGCGGCTGAGGCAATAGATAATGCCCGAGCCTTCGTGGTGCTTCACCTGCCGCCGCAGCTCTTGGTAGCCATCGCGGCCCTTGGGGCGCACCTCGTAGAACAGGTTGGGGCGGTTAAAGCTAGAGACCTGCACCAGGGGGTCGCGCAGCCGCAGCTGCTGGGCAATGTCAACCCGCACCCGCTCGGTGGCGGTGGCGGTCAGCCCCATCACCCCAATCTGGGGAAACCGCTCCCGCAGCACCGACAGCTGGCGATATTCTGGGCGAAAGTCGTGGCCCCACTCCGACACACAGTGGGCTTCGTCGATCGCAAAGCCGCTCACCCCCACGGTCTTGATCAGCTGCTCTAGCAGGCCAAAAAAGCCGGGGCTCATCAGCCGCTCCGGCGACACGTAGAGCAGCCTAATCTTGCCTGCCAGCAGATCGGCTTCCCGCTGGCGAATGGTGCCGTAGTCGAGGGAGCTATTTAGGCAGGTGGCGGCCACGCCGTTGTCGGTCAGACTATCGACCTGGTCTTGCATCAGGGCAATCAGCGGCGACACCACCACCATCACCCCCAGCTTCAGCAGCCCCGGCAGCTGATAGCACAGCGACTTGCCGCCCCCGGTGGGCATGATCACCAGGGCATCCTGGTTTTTGAGCACCGCTTCGATCACCGGGCGCTGCCCAGGGCGAAACTGGTCGTAGCCAAAATGATGTTTAAGGGCCGCTTCTAACGAAGGAAAAGCCGCCGTGGGTGATGCAACCCCAGTCATAGTCAACGCTCAAAAACTATCTCA
>JBBSLR010000565.1:0-2497 GCA_038255045.1 Phormidesmidales cyanobacterium | reverse complement strand
TTTGGCCCCACCAGCGTCGTGATCTGCCCCTGGGGAATGGCGAGATCGAGTCCCTCAATGATCAGGTTGCCGTCGTAGGCGAGGGTGAGTGTGCGGGTGGTGAGGGCGATTTGGGTGGCGGTGTTGGTGAGCATGGGGAGGGAAAGGCTTAGGTAGAGGGTTTAGGGTTTGAGTTTCAGGGTGGGGTTACTGGTTGCGTTGGCCCTAGGAGGCCGGGCTTTGACCATCGCGGTACAGCAGCCACAAAAAGTACGGTGCGCCAATGACGGCGGTAATCACGCCGCAGGGCAGCTCGATGGGGGCAAAGGCCAGGCGACCCACGATGTCGGCAAGTTCGACAATGCAGGCCCCGGTTAGCGCCGCTACTGGCAGCAGCCCCGCATGGGATGGCCCCACCATTTGCCGGGCCAGGTGGGGGGCCATGAGGCCGACGAAACCGATGGTGCCAGCGGTGGCGACCGAAGCCCCGGCCAGGGCCACGGTGCAGAGTAAGAGTAAACTGCGCGTCCACTCCACCCGGCTGCCCAACCCTTGAGCCAGGCGATCGCCCAGGTTGAGGGTATCTAGATCGCGGGCCAGCACCATTGTCAGGGGCAAAAAGACAATCAGCCAGGGCAGCAGCGGCCAGAGGTGTTCCCAACTGCGCCCGTAGACGCTGCCCGTGAGCCACACTAGGGCCTGGCTGACATCGTAGATATTGCCGAAGGTGATCATTAAACTAGTGAAGGCCCCGGTCAGCGAGGTCAAGCCAATGCCGATGAGAATCAGGCGAATTGGCGAATTGCCGCCGTTCCAGGCCAGCAGGTAGATGGCGATCGCAGCCCCCAGCCCGCCCAGAAACGCTGCGACCGGCAACCACCCCACCGCTACCCCAGGCAGCAGCACAATCAGCGCCACGGCCACCAAACTCGCCCCCGCGTTAATGCCAATAATCTCCGGTGCAGCCAGGGGGTTGCGAGTCATGCTCTGTAAAATCGTCCCCGCCGTCGCCAGCCCCATGCCCACTAGCAGCGCCACCAGGGCGCGAGGCAGGCGCAACGTATTCACCACAAAGGCGTAGTCAGGGCTGGCCGGAAACCCCAGGATGGTTTTGACCACCTCTACCGGCGGCACCGGATATTCTCCCTGGCTGACGTTGAAGATTAAAGAGAGCAGGGCGATCGCCGACAGCACTACCAGCACCAGCGGCACCCGCCGATCAATCCGAAAAGAGAGCGGGAATCGTCGAGGGCGAATGGAGAGCCAGGGTTTTGTGGTGGACATGGGGAATGGGGGGATGGAGAAGATGGGGTGTTGGCGAAGCCTGTCCGAAGGACTTAGGGGTAATGGGGTGATGGGTGAGAGAACCGTAGGGTGCATCCGCGAAGCGATGCACCAACTTGCGACGCCAAAGTGATTACCGCTTGATGACCTTGGTCGGGTGGGCACCGCCCACCATTCACTTGTGCCCTACCGCTTGACTTTTGACCTGGCCAAATAGATAAAAAACGGTGCCCCCACCAGCGCCGTCATAATCCCCACCGGCAGCTCCTGGGGGCGAATGACTAGGCGGGCAGCAGTATCGGCCACCGACAGTAAAATGCCGCCCGCAATGATGGAGTAGGGCAAGATCCAGCGGTAGTCAACGCCGACGGCGAAGCGCACCATGTGGGGCACCACCAGGCCAACAAAGCCAATGGGGCCAGCCAGGGCTACGGCGCTGCCCGCCAGCAGGACGACGGCGATCGCCGCTCCCACCTTCACCCAGGCCGTCTGCAACCCTAGCCCCTGGGCCACATCTTCCCCCAGGCTCATCAGCGTTAGCTGCCGCCCCAGCGTCAGGGATGCGACCAGCCCCACGGCGATGTAGGGCAGCACTGGCAACATCGTCGCCATATCCTGCCCGGCCAGGGACCCGGCCAGCCAAAAGCGAATCTCATCTAGGGTGCGCTGGCTGAGAATGAGAATGCCCGTGGTGAGGGAGCTGAGTAGGTAAGAGAGAGCTGCCCCCGCAATCACCAGCTTGAGCGGGGTGAGGCCACTGCGGCCCCTAGAGCCGAGCCAGTAGACGGTGATGGCGGCGATCGCCGCCCCGCCAAAGGCAAACCCCACGTAGCTGCCGCCGCTGCCTCGCAAAAACACCGCCAGCACCATCGCCAGCGCCGCCCCCACGTTAATGCCCAAAATATCGGGGGCCGCCAGTGGGTTGCGGGTGAGTCCTTGGGTGATGGCTCCGGCCACCGCCAGCGCCGCCCCCACCACCACTGCCAAAATTGCCCTCGGCAGCCGCACCGTGCGAATGATCAGGTGCTCAGTCGAGCCGTCAAACTGAAAAATGGCCTGCCCCACTGTGCCAGGGTCAATGTCAGCCGCCCCTAAGAGCACACTGACCAGCAGACAGGCCAGCAGCAGCAGGGTGCCCAGCCCCAGCCCTACGGTCAGGCCCACAGTCGATTTAGAGAGAGAGAAAGATGGAGCAGTCACGGCCTCAGCGGTCATCAGTGGGTGGCTCAGTCAG
>JBBSLR010000564.1:0-2506 GCA_038255045.1 Phormidesmidales cyanobacterium | reverse complement strand
GCCTGCAAAATCTGGCCAATTTTGAGGGTAAAGGCCTCTAAAATTTGCTCTAGCATGACCTCCAACGACTCGTTGTTGATCATGTCGATGGCGCGCAAAAAATGCTCAAACTCCGCCGTAATTTGGTCGAGCAAACTAATAAACTGCGGCGTGGGTAGGTCACGCACCCGGTTGGTGAGGGAACTGTGCTGGTTGACCAGAGACAGCGCGGTGATCATGCTGCGGTCGATCTGAGGTGCCATAGGAACCCTATTCAAGCGTGGCAGATGGAAAAGCAATGGGCACAGTTGTCTTTACTCTAACCGTATACCCCAGGCCCTAGAGCAGAAAGTTGCGATTCGCACAGAATGCCAGCCCGTAGCCATCACCTAACATACCCAGCCCTCAAAAATTTGGCCCAGGGGGGTCAAAGCTGCTGGCCAAAAAAGCCGCGATCTCTGCCCAGGCGGCATCGGTGGCGGCGGGGTCATAGCGGTAGCCGTCATCGCGCATAAAGGTGTGGTTGGCGGAGTAGGTCAAGATTTTGTGGTGAATCTCCGCTAGCGCCAAGGTTTCGACGATGGTGCTGCGCCCCTCAGCCGGTACGTGGGGGTCTTGATCCCCAAAAATCAGCAGCAGTTGACCCGAGATTTCGCCCAGGCGCTCTAGGGTGTTGGCTCGGTCTCGGCCCAATTTGCCGCTGTGGATGCCGGTGGGATAGCAACATACCGCCGCCTTAACCCTGGGGCTGAGCGCCGCCCGACAGGCCAGATGCCCGCCAATGCAAAACCCCAAAGCCCCAATCTGACCAGACGCTACGGTCTCACAGTTTTGCAGCCAGTCCAGCGCGGCGGTGGTATCGGCGTCATACTGGGCGACGGCTGTGCGGACGGCCGCATCGTTACCCCGCAAGCGGCCCAGGTCGCTGGGTTCAATCACGGTGCCGATGGGCTCTAGACGATGAAAGATCTCTGGGGCCGCCACCACGTAGCCATAGCCCGCCAGACGATCGGCCAGGCGCACAATCGGGCCACCCAGCTGGTAGATATCTGAGTAGAACACAATGCCAGGGTACTGACCGGGGGCAGCAGGTTCCACGACGTAGAGACGCATCAGGCTGTCATCTACGGTGAGACCCACTTCGCGGCGTTTAATTTGCACAGGGCTAACTCCGGTAGGGTTCCAGTATGGTTAAGGATGATTTGACGAATCAGCGGTTATCCAAGACTACAAGCCCTGGCTATGGCAACATTTTTTGTCCCCGATCCTACCCTGCAAGCCGCGCTAGAACAGGTGATTGAGCAGCTGCGCGCTGAATTTGCGCTGTCTCCCACCCAAATCGCCGTCACCTGGGTGGTCTATGACCCGCCCTACATTACCAACACCGGCGGGGCCATCAGCGCCAAAGATTTTTGGCAGCACCGCCCTCGGGGGGCCAGCTACCGGGGGGTTGAGCTGATCTACCCGGCCAGCGTGGTGAAACTGTTTTACCTGGTGGCCGCCCATGAATGGCTAGAGCAGGGGATGATCCCCGCCTCCGCAGAACTAGACCGGGCGCTAAAGGACATGATTGTGGACTCCAGCAACGATGCCACGGCCTTAGTAGTGGACCTGCTCAGCGGCACCACCAGCGGCCCCGATTTACCCCCCGGCCCCTTTGAGACCTGGTGCCACCAGCGCAACATCGTCAACCGATTCTTTCAGTCCTTGGGGTGGCCCGAGCTAGAGGGGGTAAATATGAACCAAAAACCCTGGGGCGACGGCCCCTACGGGCGGGAGCGGGCCTTTGTCGGCGAGCACTACGAAAACCGCAACTACCTGACCACCAACGCCGTGGCTCGCCTGATCCACAGCATTGCCGGAGGGGTGGCGGTGTCGGGAGTGCGATCGCAGACGATGCTCACCCTGATGGCGCGCACCCTGCCCCCAGCGCCCCCGGCACCGGGCGACGAAGACCAGGTCACGGGCATTTTAGGGGCAGGGCTGCCGCCGGGCACCCGGATTTACTCTAAGGCGGGCTTCACCAGTCGGGTGCGTCACGATGCGGCTTACTTTGAGCTGCCCAACGGCACCCCAGGCCTGCTGGTCGCATTTACCGAAGGGCGTGAGCACAGCCAGAATCCATACATCTTGCCTCGGCTAGCGGCCCTCATGGCTGGGCAGAGCTCGCTGGGTTAGGTCTCCCTGAGTTAGGTCTCAGCAGCTAGCCTAAAATTTGGTCTCCGCCAGGTGTCTATCTAAGTGTAGAGTCGCATCTAGCCTAGTGCATGCAGAATGTTGTCAACACAGCCTTGCCAACCAGTTTTAGGTGGTACAATTATGCCAATTTCGTAGGTAAATGTGGTGTTTAAGGCTATGGCTGTGGGGGGGGTGGTAAGTTTTAATTCTCCCTGAGCATAATCAGGGACTTATCGATTTCAAGAGTGGTCACTGGTGCTAAGCCAGTGCCGCTCAACGTTATAAAAACCCGAGGAGTGAACGTAATCATGGCGTATCTCAAGCAATTTTCTCTGGCGCTGAGCCTGGC
>JBBSLR010000563.1:0-2509 GCA_038255045.1 Phormidesmidales cyanobacterium | reverse complement strand
GGTACGCAGAGCAACAATGGGGTCGAGTTTGGCCGCCTGCCGCGCCGGAAACACCCCAAAGAACAGGCCAATGCCGCCAGAAATTGTCACGGTGATAAGAATTGCCCCACCCGAAATGCCCGCCTCAAAGGTGGTCAGCACCCCAATCAGCAGAATGCCGCTCACCCCCACCGCAGTGCCAATCACGCCCCCAGTGATCGACAGAATAATCGCCTCGATCAAAAACTGGCCCAAAATATCGCCCTGGGACGCGCCGATCGCCTTTCTTAGCCCAATTTCCTGGGTGCGCTCGCGCACCGACACCAGCATGATATTCATGATGCCGATGCCGCCGACAAACAGGGAGATCCCGGCGATCGCCGCCAGCATCAGGGTCAGCGCTCCGGTGATGGTGTTGGCGATGGTGAGCAGCGAGTCCTGGCTGCTGATGTAGAAGTCGTCTTCGTCGCGAATGTTGTGGCGCAGGCGCAGCAGGTTGGTGATCTGAAACTCGGCGGTGGACATGCTGTCGCGATCGCGGGCCGACACCGTGATAAACGACACCTCAACCCCGTAGGGTGATCGCTCGGCCCCGGCCAAACGGCTGTCTTTTGTGGTCAAGGGCACCATCACCGCATCGTCGTAGTCGAGGCCCAGGTTAGAGCCCTTGCTTTCTAGCACCCCCACCACGTCAAAGGTGACGCCGCCAACGCGAATCTGCTGCCCCAGGGCCGGCTGATTGTCAAACAGCCGCTCTTTTAGGGTGCCGCCAATCACCGCCACCTGGGCGCTGCGGGTCAGATCTAAATCGCTGACAAAGCGCCCGTTGGCCACCTCAAAGCTGCGCACGGTTAGAAAAGCCGGGGTGATGCCCACCACGTTGACGTTGGCGTTGCGGTTGCCAAAGGTGACCAGCTGCCGACCGCTCGACTCTGCCGCTACGGCGCTGACAGAGGGCACCTGGGCGGCGATCGCCTCGGCATCGGCCAGCACCAGGGTGCGCGGCACCTCTAAAGACCCGAGCTGGCGAGTTTCGCGGCTGCCCGGCACCACAAACAGTACGTTTGGCCCCAGGGTTTCAAGCTGGGCGCTGACAAACCGCTGCGCCCCTTCCCCCAGACCGACCATGGTAATCACCGAGGCGTTGCCGATGATGATGCCCAGCATGGTCAGGGCGCTGCGCAGACGGTTAGCGGTCAGAGTTTTGGTCGCCATCGACAGGCTGTCTTGCAGATTCATAAGAGACTTCTTTTCTAGGGATTCGATCTCAGGGCAGAGAGAAATTGAGTTCGAACTTCAATGGCTTCTCCTAGCTAAATGCAGTGCAGATTCTTGAAGTGGCTCCAGGTATAGCGCCCTGGTAAGAGAGGGCTTGCTCCCAAGGGAATGACGGCGGCAAAGAGATTTGAGTCGTCATCCCCTTATCCCTCCTCCGATTCTAGAGAGCTAGACAGGGGTAGCCAATCTTTTTCTAGGGCCTGGCTTAAGCTAAAAATGGGCTCTTTAGAAATGAGATTTGGAGCGATGCCGCTAGCGATTAAGACATTGTCTCGGGCGTCCTGATATTCAGACTGAAAATTTTCTAGCAGGTAAGGTCTCAGGCTAGGGCTATCCTGCAAAAGCCGATGGATTTCCCTGCGAAAGTTATTTACCTCTATGCTCCAGCCTCGCAAGCACTGCTGACGCTCCGCATCCCAATACTTAGTCTTGAGAAGATGTTCGCAGAGGCAGGTCAGATAGCTTAAAGTGGCTCGTCTATCGCTCTTGCCCAAACCTTCAATCTCCTCAATTAGATTGTCTAGATCAAGACTGTCAAACTGGCGATTTTTTAGCAGGGCGACGGTGGTCTCTGTCCACCGTACAAAGTCTGCGTCGTATAGGGATGAGCTATCTACCTGGGGTTTGGGATCACTGGTCTTAAGCGTCATGGTGAAGCCAGGGTATTGGGCAGGTATAACGATTTTAGCGATCTTGCCGCACGGTGATGTTTTCGAGGGATTTGCCGGGGGGGAGGTCGGTAAAGACGCGATCGCCCGCTTCCAGCCCGTTCACAATTTGAATTTGGTTGCCCACCTGCGGCCCCAGGGTGACGGGCTGAAACACAATGTCGCGGTTGTCGCCCGGCACCAGCACGCCGCTTTGCCCCGCCTGGGTAACCACCGCCACCGTGGGCACCACCAGGGCATCGGCTAGCTGGTCGCCAATGAAGGCGACGTTGACATTCATGTTTGAGCGCAGAATGTCTTTGCCGTCGAGCAGCTCGATCCGCACCTGAAACAGGGTGACGTTTTGGCGATCAATCGCCTCGGGGGCCACCAGCTTGACCCGGCCCATAAAGGTCTGATCCGGAAAGGCATCGGCCACCACTTCCACGGCTTGGCCCGCCCCCAGCAGGGCGATATCGGCCTCGGGCACCTCAGCCAGCACTTCTAAATCTTCGGCCAGGGCCACAATGGCGGTGGAGGTGGCCGACGACAGCTCCGAGGCGGAGGTGGTAGGGGTGACAAAGGCCCCCTCGGTGGCAAATTTT
>JBBSLR010000562.1:0-2514 GCA_038255045.1 Phormidesmidales cyanobacterium | reverse complement strand
TGATGAATGCCGAGTGCCACCTGCCCGGTGCTACCGATGCCAGCCTCACCGGCGGTCGAGAATTTTTAGACAGTCTGGTGGCGGCGGTGAGCCGCTACGGCCAGCATTTGCTCAGCGGGGTGCCCTACCCCACCGCCGGGGGGGCTGCGGTCGTGGAAATTAAGCCGGGCGAAGGCCCTTACCACCACCTGATTGTGCATCAGCAGCCCCTGGGAGAGCCGGTGAGCGACGTCAACGCCCAGCCGCCCCTAGACGTCAAGCTGACCACCGTGCAGTTTTACGACCTGATGGAAGCGGTGGATCAGCTCTTGGCCGATTCACAGACCCTGCCCGATCTGACCGCTCAGTTTCAGGCGGTGTCGCGGCGGCTGGTGCAGCCCACCGAGCCGGTGGCCAAGCGGGCCGCCCCAGCGGTCTTGGGCGCTGCCGCCCTGGTCGCGGCCGGGCTGGCCTTGTTCTTTGTGCCGATTCCTGAGTTTGAGCGGACTCGCCCTGAGTCTGAGTCATCGACCCCGGCTGAGTCGAGCACTAACCCTCTAGAAACCGCTCCGGGAGCTGACGCCGGAGCTACAGCAGGCAACAGTTCTGAGCTGGCCGCTGACGGCGGCGATCTCGATGCCCTAGACAATGCCCCGCCGATTACCGATGCGGCGGCGATCGCCCTACTGAGCTCTGACCTGACCAATCGCCTGCAAGACGCCTGGGCCGATGCCCCGCGCCCCAGCGGCGACCTCGCCTACCGCATGGTGGTCTCTGAAGACGGCGATATTTTGGGCTACAAGTACGAAAATGACCTGGCCCTAGCGGAGGTTGACAACACGCCGCTGCCCCAGCTCACCTTTGTGCCTTTGCCGGGGGCCGCGCCGACGCAGGAGCGGGTGGCGCAGTTTATCACCACCTTTACCCCCGCTGGTGATGTGGTGGTAGAGCCCACAGCGCCAGCTTCTGCCGGGGCAGGTGCTGGTGCTGGAGCTAGTTCTGGGTTCTCTGGCTCTGGGGTGGCGAGTGCCACCACCCCGGCAGCGCTGCCGCCTTTGGGCGATCGGGTGACCGACGGCGATCGCATTCGCGACCTCAACAGCACCCTCTACGACAGCATTTTGGCTGATCTAGAGCCGCTGTCGGCGAATGAGGCCCTGCGGTTTCGGGTGCGGTTGACCGAGACGGGCGAAGTGGTGGGCTACGAGCCGGTCAATGCCGCCGCTGGTCTGCTGGCGGCAGAAACCCCCCTACCCGGTTTGGTGGCCGCGGCCAACAGCACCGCTGACCAGGCCGATTTTCAGGTAGTGTTTACCGAGCGTGGCGTGCTTCAGGTTAACCCCTGGGATGGCTGGCCCCAGTAGCGCATCCCTGGCATTGCTTCTATCCTCTCAACCTGAACGTCAACTATCTGAGTCATGCTGGCCTGATGTTTATTGCCCGATCGCGTCATGGCTGATTCCCCCAACCTGCCGCCCATCTCCCCAGAACCGGCTGCGCCCGGTTCTGGCCCTGGCCTTGGTAAGGTGGCCCCTGGCCCGGTCACACCGCCGCCTGCGCCCCAGCGCCCTCAGCCTCGATCGGGGCTGGGGGCGGGGCTGCATGGCCTATGGACCCTAATGGTACGGCTGATTATTTTGGGCGCTGGGGTCAGCCTGGGCTGGCTGGCGGGCCTGCTGGTGGCCCAGGCATTGCCCTCTGGCAACCCCGAGCCGCCGCTGACGGAGGTGGCCCTGCGCTACGGCAGCCAGACCCGGCGCAAGCTGCGGCAGCTGCCCCTCTGGTGGCAGGGTAGCGTGGCCCCAGCAGATGACCTGGCAGACAATAACGCTTCACCAGCGGCTGCGGTTTCAGAGTCCACTGGGACTGCTGCACCAGAGACTGCTGGGCCGGAGGCGCTGACTGAGGACGAGCGGGATGGCATTGAGGCCGATCTCACCAGCTTGCAGCAGGACTTGGCCAGCGTCACCGCGCGGCTGACGGAGTTAGAGACCACCCTGGGCGCAGCGCCCAACGGTACTGTCGAAGAGCGATTGCAGCAGCTCAACCAGCGCCTTGGCCCGGCGTCGGCGATCGCCGACGCTCCCGAGACCGACGCTCCCGAGGCCGACGCTCCCCAGGCCAATGCTGCCGAGACCGACGACAGCGCTGAGGCAGACCCCGCCGCGCCCCCCACCGCGACTCGGGTGCCCTACCCAGAGCCGCGCTTTGCCCTGGTGAGCGATCGCATTGTTTTACCCAGCGCGCTGCTGTTTGAGCCAGGCAGCAGCACCCTCACCGCCCCTGGCCAGCAGCTGCTCGACAGCATTGCCCCCGACTTGGCCCGCTACGGTGCCGCCACCCTGCTGGTGGGGAGCCACACCGATGGCGCTGATCCCGACCAGGCCAGCCAGATCACCCTTCAGCAGGCGGTGGCGGTAGAGCAGTACCTGGCCCCGCAGCTGGAGGGCAGCGGCACCCGCTGGGTGTCCGTGGGCTACGGTCAAACCCGACCCAGCACCGGGGGCACTGCTCCCGGCGACCAGCAGCGCAACC
>JBBSLR010000561.1:0-2517 GCA_038255045.1 Phormidesmidales cyanobacterium | reverse complement strand
GCAGCGTCTCCAGAGGAGAAACCCCAACAGCAGTAAGCTTTGTTAGGTTCCGCTAGCGCTTCACCCAACCGACAAATTGAGGCTTGACAGACCACTAGGCAGAGCGGCGTCTTGTGAGGCGGCGACCCTCGGCCACAGCGGCATTGCTGCGCTTGACGGCCTCGCGCACCGCCTGAAACCCTCTGGAAATAGCTGCACTCATTTACAAATCCTCAACAGTTGAAAAAATTGGACAGGCTGAACATTAAAATGAACTCGTAATGACTACGTTTAGAATAACGAGTCTCAGCCCCCCTGTCAACGCCATCCTCTTTTCCTGTCCGCCAACCCCGCCTCTATCTGACCCCTGCCGTGGGTCCTATTTACTCCCTACCCGACCCCTTTCCCCCTTGCCCCTCAATCATCCGTCAGCGACAGCAGCTTTTCATCGAGGGATTTGACATAGCTCTGGCTGACTTCTTCCGACAGCAGCCCCTTGCGCAGGGCATCGTTGACGGCACCTTTTTCGGCCAGGTAGAGGCGGCGGCGCAGGCCATCGAGGCTGTTTTGGTCTTCAAGGCGGCTGAGGTCGCTCAGGTTGCGGCGGTTGTAGAGGTCGCGCAGATGGCGATCGGCGGTGGCGATCTGGGCCTGGTAGGCCGCAAATAGCTCTTCGTAGAGGTTTTTGGGCAGGCTGCCCGACGCCAGCAGGCTGGCCAGTTCTTGCTGGGCGGCCTTGGCGGCAATCACGTTGAGCTGGAGGGTTTCCATGCGCTGCTTGGTGGGCGAGGGGGCGGTCAGCCGCAGCCGCTTGACCAGCACCGGCAGGCTCAGCCCCTGGCCCACCAGCGATACCAGCACGGTGCTAAACACTAGGGCCACCACCTGCTGCCGCCCCGGTAGGTCTAGGGGCAAGCTCAGGGCCAGCGCCATCGAGAGCGAGCCCTTGATGTTGCCCAATATCAGCACGTGCTGCCAGCGTAGGGGCAGCGGACGGTCAAAGAAGCGCAGCAAAAACAGCAGCGGGTAAATGGCAAATATGCGGCCAATTTGGTAGGCCACAATGGCAAACAGGGCGGCGGGGATGGTCTGCCTGAGCACCCCAGGGTCAACCTCTAGGCCCACCAGCAAAAAGATAAAGGTGTTGACCCCAAACCCGGCGTATTCCCAAAAATTCAGCAGGGTGACCTTGGCCGAGGCCGAGGTGTGGCGAAAGCCCAGTTCGCCAATTACCAGCCCGGCGATGACCACGGCGATCGCACTCGACACCCCCAGCCCCTGGCCAATCTGAAAGGTGCCCAACGACACCGCCACCGTCAGCAAAATATTGCTCAGGGCGTCGTCGAGCTGCTGAAACAGCCCCACACATAGGTAGCCCAGCCCCAGCCCCAGCACCCCCCCGCCCACAAAGGCAATCACCACCTGCTGTAGCCCTTCCCAGGCCGTCAGCGACCCCTGGAAATGAATGGCGGTGATGATGCCCAGTAGCACCAGGGCAATACCGTCGTTAAACAGGCTTTCGCCCTCCACGATGGTGGCCAGCCGAGGGGGCACGGGCACGCTTCTAAAGGCGGCAATCACCGATACCGTATCGGTAATGGTCAAAATCACTCCGATGGCGGCGGCGGTAATGGTGGCCATGCCCAGGCCCAGATGCAGCAGCGTAGCGGTAATGACTGCCGCCAGCACCACCCCCGGCCCCGCCAGCAGGGCAATGGGCTTGATGGTGCCCCGCAGGCGGCTGATGTCGGTATTGATCGCCGCCTCAAAAATCAAAATTGGCAAAAACAGGTTGAGAATCACCTCGGGGTTGAGCCCGACCGCCTGGGGCAGCAGCGATTTAGTAATGCTTAGCCCCGCCAGCACCAGCCCCACCACGTAGGGTATGCGCAGCCGCCGGGTAATCAGGGCCACCACCGTGGCCACCATCAGCAGCACGATTAATGTGTTGACCAGGCCCGTGACGTTGTTGTCTGGATTTGCGAGAGCAGTGGCGGGGTCTACCCCCGCAGGCAGCTGGGCCAGCCACCACACCGGTGTCGGAGTTATACCCATGGGCCAGTCACATGCCAAAACTACTCCCCATCCTAGGGGGTGAACTAAGCCCCCGGACGACGCCAACAAAAATTGCGCCGGGTTCAAGCAGTTCTATGCTAGGCCGTAAGATGGGTATTCCCTATTTGCGGGGTGGCTGGTTACACTGGGTTTAGGCCACGGCCATCTGGTATAAAGAGCATCTGGTATGAGATGCATCTAGCCTGGGGGCCATCTGGCGACGGTAATGATTGATTTAGGCTGGCTGCTATTGTCAAGTCGTCTGGGGGCTGGAGCGTTTTGCAGATGAGCAACCAAAACATGTACGAACTACTGGGGTTAACTAAAGGCTCCACCTTTGAAGAGATTCAGGCGGCCCGCGATCGCATGGTCGATCAGTATGCCGAAGAACCCAAGCAGCAAGCCGCCGTCGAAGCCGCCTACGACGCCATTTTGATGGAGCGGCTGCGGCTGCGTCAGGAGGGCAAAATCAAAGTGCCCGAT
>JBBSLR010000560.1:0-2520 GCA_038255045.1 Phormidesmidales cyanobacterium | reverse complement strand
TGACGCGAGCAGGAACCGAGTTTTGGCGAGTCCATCGATTGATCTAGAGTTGCGACCCAAGGCGATCGCCATCCATGATCGCCTGTGCGCAGAATATGGTTGCCCCATTCCCTATTTTCACGAGCTCGATCCGCTGAGTGAGCTGGTGTCATCGCTGCTGTCGCATCGCACTAAAAACCGCGACTCGGGTCGGGCCTTTAAGCAGTTAATCGCCCAGTTTCCCCGCTGGGAGGCGGTACGAGATGCACCCACCGCCGCGATTGAGGCGGCGATCGCCCCCTGTACCTGGCCCGAACAAAAAGCGCCGCGCCTTCAGCAGGTGCTGCGGTTGATTGGTGAATTGACCAACGGTGAGTGGTCGCTTGACTTTTTAAAAGATCTGCCGGTGCCCCAGGCCCGCGCCTGGCTCGAAGCCCTGCCCGGCGTAGGCCCCAAGACCAGTGCGGCGGTGCTGTGTTTTAGTGAATTGCGGGGCCGAGCCCTGCCCGTAGATAGCCACCACCACCGCGTTGCCCAACGGCTCGGGCTGATTTCTAAAACTATGGCCGTCGGCCCATCCCACGGCTTGCTCGAAGCCCTCCTGCCTGAGGAGTGGAATGCTCAGCAGGTCTACGACCACCACGAAGTCATGATGCTGCACGGGCAGCGGTGTTGCTACTACAAAAATCCAGCCTGCGATCGCTGTGTTGTCTTGAGTATGTGCCCCTACGGACAACGTTAATCTGGACTGTGGTGATGAGCAGATCGCAGCATAGCGCCCTCAATTCCCCCATGACGCCCCTAGGGCTGCAAATACTGCCGAAAAAACTCAATTTGCAGCTGCGCCGCCAGGGGCTGGTAGCCCGAGCCATAGAGACTGTGGCCCACCCCCTCAAACTCGTAGAGCGTCACCGGAATATCTGCCGAGTCAATCACATCGTGGAAGTTGCGGGCCACGTCAATCTGCAAAAAATCGTCAGAGCCGTGAAACAGCAGCGTTGGGGTGCGAATCGCCTGGGCATTGTACAGCGGCGACGCCTGGAGATAGATCTCCGGGGCCTCCATCGGCGTCTGCCCTACCAGGTACGACAGCAGCGACGAATAGCCCAGCTGCCACTCGGTCAAGGTGTCGAGCAGCGAGCACTGGGGGTTGGCCGCCGCCACCAGTGCCGGAAACTGAGCCGTCAGCTGGGCCGCATAGTAGCCGCCGTAGGAGCAGCCCGTCACCCCCACCTGCCCCGCCGTTGTCCATCCCTGCCGAATCATCTGGCTGATGATCTCGGCCCCTTCTTGCACATCGACCCGGCCAAAGTTTTGGTCGTCGGCCAGGGCGCGATATCGCTCGGGGCCAAACCCCTCGCGGCCAGACAGAGGCACCACCAGCACCGCCAGGCCAAAGTTGGGCAGCAGGTTTAGGGGCATTTCTACTTCCGTGGCAAACTCGTTGGTCATTGAGAAGCCTGGCCCCCCCTGCTGCCACAGTACAATCGGCCCCCCCACTGGCGGAAAGGCGCTGCCCTGGGGCTGAATCAGCAGGCCCGGACGTTCTCCCTGGCTGGTGGTGAAGCTAACCGGGTTGATCTGCACCCGGTTGCGGTTGGCAAGGGAGGCATTCGCAGTGGTGAGCGATCGCATCTCCCCCGCCAAATGCACCTCCGCCAAATCCTCCCCCGCCAAATTCATCCCAAACAGCTCTGGCGGCTGGGTCACTGACGAAAAACTGTAGACAATCGTGTCGCCGCTGGCCACCACCGAATCTGGATCCACAGACCCAGTTGGCAGGGGCAGGGGGGTGAGCTGGCGATCGCCCAGGTCGTACAAATAGAGGGGGCGATTCAGGCCCTCTGTGCCCCAAAACAGCAGGCGATCTCCCCCCAAAAACCACCCCCTCGACTCCATCGGCCCCCGCAGCGGGTCGGCGGCAATGGTATCTAGCACCTGGCCCTCCAGGTCGATCACCTGGTAGTAGGCCGACTCTGGAAACACATAGGAGGGCTGCTCGCGCCCCACTACCCGGCTGGGCCGATAGCGCTTCACCAGCAGCCGCTGCCCGTCGGGGCTCAGGCTAGCCCCACCAAAGGTCTCCCCGCCCTGATCGGAGGCGGTCAGCTCTAGCCGCAGCGGCTCAGACCGCGAAAAATCAAACACCCGCACTGCGCTGTGCTGGTGAAAGGGGTTGTCAGCCGGGGCCAACCGGCCCAGAGCATCTTGAACCACCGGGTTGGCCAGGCTCGGGCTGTAGGGGGTGCGATCGTACAGCCGCCGCTCTTCTCCAGACGCTGTCACCAGCGCCACCTGATCGCCACTGGCCGACCAGGTGGGCGGCTGAATTTCTAAATCCTCCGGCAGTCGAGCCACCTCCAGCCGCCGCAGCGAGGGCAAAAACACGATATAGACAATGTCTTCTGCCTCGCCGTCTTCTGCCTCGCCGTAAACCCGCACGGCAAATTTCGAGAAATCTGGCGCAATACCCAGTATTTCGCCGTCCTCGGCCTGGGTGGGGTAGACGCGGGTGCGCGAGGCGATCTCCGTCACCCGGTT
>JBBSLR010000559.1:0-2529 GCA_038255045.1 Phormidesmidales cyanobacterium | reverse complement strand
GGTCACAACGTCGCAACATCTGTCACTAAGGAACAGCTGCCCCTAACTAACAGTTTAGACAGGCTAGACACGTTTGTATTACACGTGTAGTATTATCTCTATTCGAGGGTTTCCGTCAAGCCTCAGCGCCAGTTTTTCATCAAGTCAGCCAGCTAGCGCTTCCTGGGCTTGCCCGCCCCCTCGATTGCTCCCTAAGCCTTGATTTTCTTTACGCTTGAGGAATTCCACCATGGAACTGATCTTGTCTACTGGCAATGCCTTAAATATCGCTCCCACTTCAGGCGATGCTGGCCAGCTGGGCATGGCGGTGGGGTTCGACGGCGGGTTTAGGGGCCGAATTAACCTGCTGGTCTGCCCCCGGCTGGGGGCCACCCTGGGCGATTTCCGCCGGGGCGATCTCTTGAAACGAGACAACCATCGGGGCGATCGCCCCTGGAGCGCTCAATTGGGCGCTCAACTGGGAGATCGCTACCTGTGGTTCTGGCAATTCCTCGGGTTGACGGGATGCTTGGCCCTGGGCGATCGCCGCTACCGGCGCCCCCTCCACTATTTCTTCAAGCACTCTGTCTCTCAGCGCTCTGGGTCTCAGCGCTCTGGGTCTCAGCACTCTGGGTCTCAGCATTAACCTGACCCCAAAACTGGGTTAGCGCCTTGGGCCACAGCCGATGGGGATAGCCAATGTTGGCTGATCTTTCCCCATCGGTGCTCTAGGCGCGATCGCGTAGCTCTGCGGCAGCCCGCCGAGGGCTTGTATGCACGGTTGCGGCGGCACCTGAGAGGCCTGAAGCAGGCCCGGGGGCCGCCGCTGCTGCCCTACTGCAAAGACACAGCGGCCACAATTATTTGACAACAATCCACAAGCAACGGTTCACAAGTACTAAAGGCATGAGGGATCATGTTGAAGCTGACCTATTCCGATGCAGATTTATTGATTGAGCGGTTAGACCTCAGCGTTGAGGCCATGGTGGCCCAGCGCAGCATTGTCGCCCTGCGGGCTGGGCAGCCCTTGATGGTGCAACCCGGTGCTGGCTCCTTTGCCCTGCCCGCTGACCTGACGGTGGCGCTGGGCGGCAGCGGGCTAGAGGTCACCCCCTGCGACTACGACTGGCTAGAGGTCACCCTGCGGGGTACCTGGCTCACCGACTGCAACACCAGCGCCGAGGGCATTTTGGTGGTTGAGCTGGGCGCTGCCCTAGAGCGGCAAATTGTCGCCCTGTGGCGGCGCAGCCTGAGCTGGGTGGCCGCCCCCTGCTCCCAGGGGAGCTAAATATAGCGATGGCCATCGCTCGAAGGGTGTACAGAATGTCCTAACCGTTCTGGCGATGGCGATAAAATGGAGCCGCCTGTGCTCTTATCGCCCAGGCTTTGCAGTAACGTAGAAAACAGGGGCCAGCCCTTCCTACCCCATTGCTTTGCTGCCACCCATGCTTTTTTGCAATCTATGCTTTTTTGCAACCCAAACCCCGACGAGACAAGGAGATATTAACAATGGCTGACGCTGCAACCTACCTCACCCTCACCGCCGACAACTTTGAGGCCGAGGTGCTGCACAGTGATGTGCCGGTGCTGGTCGATTTTTGGGCGGCCTGGTGTGGCCCCTGCCGGATTATGAACCCGATTGTCGAAGAACTGGCCGAGACCTTTGCCGGTCGCGCCAAGGTGGCCAAGCTCAACGTCGATGAAGAAGATGCCCTAGCCCTCCAGTTCCACGTCATGGCCATTCCCACCCTGATCTTCTTTCAAAATGGGGAGCAGGTCGACACCGTTGAAGGGGTGGTCGCCAAAGATGACCTGGTAGCGAAGCTAGAGTCTCTGGTAACGGCCAGCTCAGCCGCGTAGGCCAAAAGCGTAAGTCAAGAATTACTGCACCCCTGGGGCCACAGCACCGCTGCGGCTCTATTTTTTTTGGCTGATGGTTTAAGCGAGGCCAGGCGGTGCAGAATCAGTGCTAGATCCTTTGCTAAAAGCGGCTGCGTGGCCGGAGTCAGCGGCGGAATGTGGACAAACAGCGCCTGCATTGGCCAGTGGTGTTGAGCGATCGCCCCCAGCAGCCGGTAATACAGATGGTTGCACACGTAGTCGCCGGCACAGTCGCTGATGGCCGTCAGGTGGGTGTCGGCCATCAGCGCGTCTAAGGGTAACGACGTGGATACCGCCAGATCGTCGGCCCTGCCGTAGCGCTCTAGGTGCAGATGGCTGCGGCCCTCGGCCATGCCGCAGCAGACCACCACCGCCGGACGTAGCTCCACGGCCTTAGCAATCACCCGAATCGGGGCCAGCTCAAAGCTGACCGGAATCTGGCGCATAACCGTGGTGCCGCTGGGAATCTGCCGTTGCCGTTGCAGGTGGGCCACCAGGTCATCGGCGGCGTTGGTGGGCTGGTGGGCGCGCCAGGGGGCGAAGGTGGTGAGGAGCATGGGGAGTGGGGAAGTGGGGAAGTGGGGGAGTGGGGGAGTGGGGGAGTGGGGGAGGGGGGAAGTGGGGGAGTGGGGGAGTGGGGAAGTGGGGAAGTGGGGAAGTGGGGAAGTG
>JBBSLR010000558.1:0-2554 GCA_038255045.1 Phormidesmidales cyanobacterium | reverse complement strand
TCCCCACCTCCCATGCCCTCTCTCCGCCGCCACCTCTCCCCAACCTGGGCGATCGCCGCCCTCCCGTCAATCCTCTACGGGCCGCTGTTGGTGCACTGGGTCGATGGCTGGCTGCACAAATCCATCAGCATTCAGCACGAGTACTTTAGCCATGGGCTGCTGGGGCTGCCCTTTGCCGCCTACCTTGCCTGGGGCAAGCGCCCAGCCTGGGGTGCGCTGCCCCACCGCTGCCATCCCCTGGGGCTGGGGCTAGTCGGGCTGGGGGTGTTGATGTATCTCACCCGCCTGCCCGACTGGATGAACCTCTCGCTGCCCGTCATGCTAGGGGGGCTGTGTTTGAGCCTAAAATCGGTCGCGGGGCTGCGTTTACAGGCGATTTCGCTGGTTTTGGTGGCCCTGGCAACGCCCAACCAGCTGCCTTACCTGATAGAGCCATATATTTTGCCGCTACAGCAGTTGATTGCCTCGGTGGCGGGGTTTTTACTGGTGCAGCTGAGCGTTCCGGTGACGGTGGAGAGCATTTACCTCTACGTGAATGGTCAAACCGTGGAGGTCGCCCCCCACTGCGCCGGTCTGAAAATGCTGTTTACCAGCCTCTACGTCGCCCTGATGCTGGCCTACTGGACGGGGGCCTATCGATCGCGGCTGCACAGCGGGCTATTTGTTGCGGGCACCGTGCTGATTAGCGTGGCGGGCAATATTTTGCGCAATACGCTGCTCAGCTACTTCCACGGCATGGGGCAGACCGGAGCGTTTGCATGGCTGCACGAAAGCTGGGGCGGCGACCTCTACTCGGCCCTGATGCTGCTAACTATTATTCTGCTGCTGCGGCTGATTCAAAACCGGGTGCCCCCCAGCCTAGACCTGACGGTGCCGTCTGCTGCTTCGTCCCAGTCGGTATAGGGCAGAGCCTGTCCCTGGTCTGTTTTGTTTCTTACTCTGGCTATCTTTGCTATGACCACCCAGCCCAGCGTTCTCAGTTCTAGCCTCAGCCGATGGATCAATTTGGCGCTGGTGATAGTGCTGGCGGCGTTGGCGGCGATCGCCATTTTGCCCGCCTACCTCAGTGGTCAGTGGCCCTGGGTCACCCCCCCCCAGGTGGCGCAGATCGACCAGCTGCGCACCGTGCAAGACGAGGGGTTAGCGCTGCCCGGCTGGCAGCTCACCACCGTTGAGCCGATCCCCATTAACCGGCAAACCTGGACGCTGGGAGAATATCGGGCGGCTGCCCCAGAAAACCCATCGGCGTCTGCCTTAGCGTCCCCCGCCGCCGCCGTGCAGCAGTTTGCCCTGCTGCTGCACCCCCAGCCCTGGCACAGCAACCAGCCTCAGCTGGAGTGGATAGACCTGGCCGGATCGCAAAACTGGCGCATTGAGTCTCGCCAGAGGCTAAAGGTAAACTCCCCAGACGGTGCTGGGCCAGTGAACGCTAGATTTTTTCGCGCCTGGGGCGATCGCCAGAGCTTTGCCGTGGTGCAGTGGTACGCCCTGCCCAGCGGCGGCCATCCTTCGCCCAGCCATTGGTTTTGGGCCGACCAGTGGTCGCAGCTGACCCAGCACACCCTCACCCCCTGGGTGGCAGTGAGCCTGCTGATACCGATGCCGCCTTTGGCTGCGATCGGCGACTACCAGCCCCTGGCCGCTGAGCTCACCGGCCTAATTCAGCAGCAGCTCAGCCAAACAGTGCTCAACTAACCTAAAGCACCGGTTCAGTATTCGCTGCCCCTCGTTGCCCCTCGTTCCAATGCTCTGCATTGGAATGCTCGTCGGAGGCCATGCCTCCTCAAAGGAGCGGCAGAGCCGCAAGACCCTGGTGCCCAAGCGGAGCTTGGGCACCAGGGTGAGTGCTGTGATTTAGATACTGTACCGATGCTCTAGGTCACTGCGGCATAAGAGTATTCCATGAAAATAACCATCCATTTACCATGGCTCTCCGCCCTCACCCCTGCCCCTCTCCCTGGGGGAGAGGGGTTCTGAATCCGGCTCCCCTTCTCCCCTAGGGAGAAGGGGTTGGGGGATGAGGGTCTAGCTTGGATGCTTAATTAGTTGGCGTACTCTTAGCAGATGCCGTGGAGCATGGTTTCGCTTCGACGCTTAGCTGGGTGCGGAGACGATCGCCCCCGCCCTGCAAGTCGATGGTGCTGTTGTAAAACTGATAGCTACAATCTTGGGTTTTGGCCTGGTACAGGGCGACATCGGCGGAGCGCACCAGGGTGGCGGGGTCGTCGCTGTCTTGGGGAAACAGGGCAATGCCAAAGCTGAGGCTAACTTGCAGGTGGTGGCCGTTGATCACCATGGGCGGCGCAAGGCTGGCGAGAATGCGATCGCAGGTCTGCGCCACCGCCGCCGCCGACTCCACCGGGTGCAAAATCAATGTGAACTCGTCGCCGCCCCAGCGGGCCAGGGTATCTTGCGATCGCAGGCAGCTTTGCAGTCGTTCTCCCACCACGCGCAGCACCACATCGCCGACGCCGTGGCCCAGGGTGTCGTTGATCAGCTTAAACCGGTCGAGGTCTAAAAACACTACCGCTAGCTGGTCTTGGTGGCGGTGAGC
>JBBSLR010000557.1:0-2562 GCA_038255045.1 Phormidesmidales cyanobacterium | reverse complement strand
CTTATCCTGCCTCATTAGTTGTGACGCTAAGCTCCTTCTGGTAAGTCACAGAGCTTTCTTTGATTGCAAACCCGGCGGATTCGTAGAGGCTTTTGGCCTGGTTGGGGTTTTGGCTATCTACCCCTAGCAGGGCTGTCTCCATGCACTTTGCCTGGAGCTGATGCAGCCCTTGCAGCAGCATCGCGCGGGCCAACCCCTGGCGGCGATAGCCCCGACGGGTACCCAATAGCCCGATCCAGCCTTCTTTGCGGTTTTTAAGGGCGTTTTCTTCAAGGTCAATTTCAGCCCCGCAGAACCCTACCAGGGTGCCATTGGGGGCAACGGCGACCCAGTCCAGCTCGGGCTGGTAGGTGGGGTAGGTGAGGCAAAACTGGCGATCGCCTAGGGTCATTGGCGTAAAGTGCCAGTGATCCACAAAGCTCTCGTTGTACATCGCGATCCAGGCTTCGGCCTCGTCAGCATTCGTCGGGCGGGATGCAAAGCCCTGGGGAAACTGTGGTTGGAGGATGGGCTCGGCCAGCGATCGCGCCATGGTGTGAAATTGGCGGATGATCTCGTAGCTCGCGGTCTCGTAGATCGCCCGGTAGTAGGGCGCATCGGCTCTGGCCCCGGCGCAGAGCTTAGCAGGGCGCTGGGCTACGTGAGCCTGCTCCCGAACCTGCTGCTCGGCCCAGCTCAGCAGTTCGGCTTCTAGGTGAGCGCCGCGCCAGTCGGGATGCACAAAGACTCCCACCCAGCCTTCTAGTACGTCGGTAGGTTCTTCTAGCCACAGGGAGACCAGGCCCACCAATTCACCCTCGGGGGTTTCCCACAGCTGGCGCTGGTGGGTGCCGTCGGGGGGCGGGTGGTCGAGGCGGCGCTGCAAGTCGGCCAGGGTAGAGGTGTTGTCGAGCTGGTCAACTTGCTCGCAGATTTCGTAAAAGGCGGCGATCGCAGGTAGATCAGCGTGGCCGGTGCTCAGGCGCGACTGCGTTGAGGTCAGCAGTTGATTCGTCATAGAGGCAACAGATTAGGGGGCTGTAGAGCTGCTACACCTGAGCTGCTGCCTATTCCTGAACCCAGCCTTTTCTTAACCTGCCCTTACGATTCCCCCCGTAAGTTAGAGAGGGATTTATCTTCCTGGGCTAGCCAGGGATTTATCCTGGGGGTGCACCTGGTTGACCGGAGCTAATTTTGAGCCTATGACTATTCAAACCATTTCTACTCAGCCCTATAGCGACCAAAAGCCCGGCACCTCGGGCTTGCGCAAAAAAGTTAAGGTTTTTCAGCAGCCGAACTATCTAGAAAATTTTATTCAAGCCACCTTTGACAGCCTGGAGGGCTACCAAGGCCAAACTCTGGTGGTGGGCGGCGACGGCCGCTACTACAACCGCGAAGCCATTCAGATCATTCTCAAAATGTCGGCGGCCAATGGCTTTGGTCGGGTCTTAGTCGGTCAGGGAGGCATTATGTCTACCCCGGCGGCCTCCTGCGTGATCCGCAAGCACCAGGCCTTTGGCGGCATCATTCTCTCGGCCAGCCACAACCCCGGCGGGCCAGAAGAAGACTTTGGCATTAAGTACAACATCGGCAACGGTGGCCCCGCCCCCGAGAGCGTCACCGACGCCATCTACCAGCACAGCCAGACCCTCACCGAGTACAAAATTCTCGACGCGGCGGATATTGACCTCGATCGCATCGCCACCCACAGCCTGGGCCACACCACCGTCGAGGTGATCGACTCAGTCAGCGACTACGGCGCGCTGATGGAGACCCTGTTTGACTTTGGCCAGATTCAGCAGCTGCTCTCTGGCGACTTTCGCTTTTGCATGGATTCGCTGCATGCGGTCACTGGCCCCTACGCCAAGGCCCTGTTTGAGCAGCGGCTGAAGGCCCCAGCGGGCACCGTGGTCAATGGCGAACCCCTGGAAGACTTTGGCGGTGGCCACCCCGACCCCAACCTGGTCTATGCCCACGACCTGGTGGAGGTCATGTTTGGGGATAACGCGCCGGATTTTGGGGCGGCGTCGGATGGGGACGGCGATCGCAACATGGTCCTCGGCAACAATTTCTTTGTCACCCCCAGCGACAGCCTGGCGATTCTGGCTGCCAACGCCACCCTGGTGCCCGGCTACCGCGATGGCCTGGCGGGCATTGCCCGCTCGATGCCCACCAGCCAGGCCCCCGATCGCGTGGCCGAAAAGCTCGGCATCGACTGCTTTGAGACCCCCACCGGCTGGAAGTTCTTTGGCAATTTGCTGGATGCGGGCAAGGCCACCCTCTGCGGCGAAGAGAGCTTTGGCACCGGCTCTAACCACATTCGCGAGAAGGACGGGCTGTGGGCGGTGCTGTTTTGGCTGAATATTCTCGCCGTCAAGGGGCAGTCGGTCGAAGAGATTGTCAACGAGCACTGGGGCACCTACGGGCGCAACTATTACTCGCGCCACGACTACGAGGGGGTAGAGAGCGATCGCGCCAACACCCTAATCGAGAATCTGCGCCAGGGCTTGAGCACCATGCCCGGCACAACCTTTGGCCCTTTTACCGTCGACTACGCCGACGACTTTGCCTACACCGACCCGG
>JBBSLR010000556.1:0-2567 GCA_038255045.1 Phormidesmidales cyanobacterium | reverse complement strand
GAACTATTTTAGGTTTAAGCTGATGGGTCGGAAGGGTGAAAGCGGGGGTGGAGGCGATCGCCCACCAGTTCCCCTTTCCCCAAATGCTGCTCCACAATTCTCGGCACATCTTCAGGGGCGACCCGGCAGTACCAGGTATTGCCGGGCATGACTTTGACCGTCGGCCCAGAGCTGCACTGGCCCATGCAGTCGCTCTCGGCCACTAAGATGCTTGGGCTTTGGTGCTGGCGAAACGCCGCTAGCACAGCCTCAGAGCCGCCGCGATCGCACGACCGATGCCGACACACCTGCACTAGCCAGCGGCTGGGGATACCTGATAAAGACGCAGACATTGCCATGGAGCCTCGGTGTGCCAGCCAATTGATCCCAGCCTGCCACAAATTGCCCAGAACAGCAGCAGCAGGGCCAATCTGGCCAGCGATCTGGCGATGCTGATCTACCCGTGCAGCTCTTCAACCAGGGCCATATCCCAGTAGGAGGCTTCGATTTTGTGGCCGTCGAGGTCGCGCGCAAAGCAGCCGTAGTAAGCCTCGCCATAGTCGGGGCGGGGGCCAGGGGGGCCATCGCCCTGGGCACCGGCAGCTAGAGCCGCCTCATAGAAGGCGTGGACAGAGGCTCTTGTCGGTGCCACAAACCCCACATGGGTGCCGTTGCCCACCGTGGCAGGCTGACCATCAATGGGGGTTTGCACCCAAAATTCGGGATATTCTTTGCCGTAGGCCACAGCCCCCGGATGGGCCATGATGCGCTGGCAGCCGAGGGTGGGCAGGATGCGATCATAAAAGGCGACGGCCCGCTCAAAGTCGTTGGTACCCACGGAAATGTGAGAGAGAATGCTGGGGTTATCCATGAAGCCCTCCTTAAAGTTGGCTTAAAAGCTGGCTCAAAACTAGTACTCAAGAACCAGTTTAGCCAGAAATAAAGTCTTGGTCAAAGGATAGATGGCGAAACCAATGAAATTCTTAACTCTCAAGGAGAGCCATCACCGCCGGTCGCTTGCTGCTAGTTTTTCAGTTGGCCATGGCGCGATTTCTCTAGGTTTTTCTGGCGACGCTGCTAACTTTGGTGCTGTTGTTTGCCGCTCTGCCAGCCCTGCTACAGATCGCCAATGCCCCTTCGTTTCGCCTGGGCGACGAGCTGTTTTTAGTGGTGGACTGGCGCAATGATGTTGATGGCACCAGAATTATGTTTGGGGTTTTGCCGCTGGGTCTCTTGGCCCTGGCGATCGCCCTGATTGACCAGTGGGCGATCGCCCGTGACTGCCCCTAGGCAATAGCAAAGCCAGGGTTTGCTCTATTCCCCGCGCCCGCAGGCGGACAAAAGCTCATCGACCCAGAGGGCATCGATCACGATTCGCAACCGCTGCTGGTGCTGGTGCAGGTGCGGGTCGCAGAGGCAGGGCCGCAACCTGGCAACCAAACCATCGGCTTCGTCGATCAGCAGGTTCAGCAACGGCTCTGCTTCGGCCCGCTGCAAGATCTCGCCCAGGCGATCGGCAGCGGCCTGGTCAAGGCTAGGGCGCAGGGCCAGTTGGCAATATTCATGCACCGTGGGGCGATAGGCGAGGGCGCTATCGAGCCATTCATCGCAGTTGGGCATGGGGGCTCCTACAGCCGTTGGCCAGGGGCCAAGGCGGCATAACCGGGTTTCTGGTGGTTAGAAACGCCGAAAACTACTCAAACACAGTAGTACCTAAGCACGATCTCAGGCCGTCAACCCAATGACGCACCTCAGCCCATGCCTGGTTCCTTAAGGGTTAGTGCAGGCCGCGGCGCTGCCGTGACGGAGGATTTGATGAAGCTTAGGCGTTGATAGTCAGCCCTGTTTAAAGCAATGACGAAGCTCACCTAGGCCGCCACCAGCGCCTGCACCAGGCTTTGAAACAGGGGCAGCCCATCGACCCCGCCCAGCACCGGGTCGGCGGCCCGCTCGGGGTGAGGCATCAGACCCAGTACATTGCCCTGCCGGTTGCAGATACCCGCAATGTTGCCCAGAGAGCCATTGGGATTAGAGGCCTCATCCACAGACCCATCTAGGCTGCTGTAGCAGAAGACAATTTGATTGTTAGCCTCTAGCTCCGCCAGGGTGGCCTCGTCGGCGTAGTAGCAGCCCTCGCCGTGGGCAATGGGCAGGGTGATCACCTGGCCAGCATCATACCCAGCAGTCCACAGCAGGTCAGTGCGCTCGACTGTGAGGGGGACGCGATCGCAGATAAACCGCATATCTCGATTGCGCACCAGCGCCCCCGGCAGCAGCCCCACCTCGGTCAAAATCTGAAACCCGTTGCAGATGCCCAGCACCGGCTTGCCCGCGTTGGCGTGGGCCACCGTCGCCTGCATAGCGGGAGAAAAGCGAGCGATCGCCCCACACCTTAAATAATCCCCGTAGCTAAAGCCCCCCGGCACCACCACCACATCGATATCGCCCAGGTCGCTGTCTTCGTGCCAGACCATGCGGGTGGGCTGAGCGAGAATATCGCGGGTGACGTAGGCCACATCGCGATCGCAGTTGGCTCCGGGGAAGACGATGACGGCGAATTTCATGGGGATGGGGGGATGGGTTGGGGG
>JBBSLR010000555.1:0-2572 GCA_038255045.1 Phormidesmidales cyanobacterium | reverse complement strand
GCCGTTGGCCTTGCCGCTCAGGCGCAGGGCCAGCACCGTCATGGAAAACAACCCCCAGGGGTCGTCGGCATGGCGGTTGCCCAGGGCGAGAAATTCTTCCCGCGAGAGGCCGAGCTGGGGCCAGTAGCTGCCCAAAAACGACTCGATCAGGTCGGCAGAAAACACGTTGCTGGCCGCCGACACCGGCGAATGGGTGGTGAACACGCTGCGCTGGCGCACCTGATGGGCCATTTCCTCAAACCCGGTGTCGGTGTAGCGCAGTTCTCGCTGGGCCACCTCTAGCAGGGCAAAGGCCCCGTGGCTGGCGTTGAGGTGGTAGAGGGCAGGCTCAATATCGAGGGCGTGGAGCATGCGCACGCCGCCGATGCCCAGCACCAGGGCCTGGGCCAGACGGGTCTCGGGGTTGCCGCCGTAGAGCTGGCTGGCAATGCGGCGGTCGAGGGAGTCGTTGTCGCTGCGGTCGGTGTCGAGCAGGTAGAGCTGCGATCGCCCCACCTGTACTCGCCACACCTGCACCCGCACCGGCCGCTGGCGAATGTCGACCTTGATCGTGACCGGCTGGCCAAACTCGTCGCGCACCAGCTCCATGGGCAGGTGGTCGGCCTCGCAGTGGGTGTAGTGCTCTTCTTGCCAGCCGCTGCGGTTGAGCCGCTGGTGAAAGTAGCCCTGGCGGTAGAGCAGCCCCACCCCCACCATGGGCACCCCCAGGTCAGAGGCCGACTTGAGGCTGTCGCCCGCCAGCACCCCCAGCCCGCCAGCGTAGACCGGCAGTGACTCGTGCAGGCCAAACTCAGTGCAAAAATAGGCCACCGGGCGATCGGGGCTGAGGCTAGGGGCCACCTGGCTGGCCCAGGGATGGTGGTCGCGGCGGTAGGCGACAAACTCGCGGGCCAGCTGATGCAGCCGGTTGAGGTAGTGGGGGTCTTCGGCCACCTGCCAGAGGCGCTCGTCAGGCACCGCTTCGAGCAGGGCCACGGGGTTGTGGCCACAGGCTTGCCACTGAGCCGGGTCGAGACTGCTAAACAGCGAAACCCGTTCTTCAGTCCAGCTCCACCAATAGTTGTAGGCCAGATCGGCCAGGGCCACTAGGGGGGGCGGAAGTTTTGCCTTGAGGCGCAGTACAGAGGTCATGGGCACGGGGAAGAACGGCCAACCGGAACGAACCTGTGGGGTGAGGCTTTCCCCAGCATAGGGGAGAAGGCCATGCTTAGATTGCTTTGGTGAATTTTATATTAGACCGCAGCAGTCACCCCTACCATCTTGGGAACGGGGTAGGATCACCTGCCCGGCGGAACCGAGTCAGCTTAGGCTAAGTCTAAAAGGCTGAGTTTAGGAGATGTAGCCGCTTCTCTGTGATCACCCTTAGGGGGGATGTCTGGGGGTAAGAAAGTATTGCTATATGATAGGCCGTGGCAAGAGTGGGGAACCTAGGGTGAATCAAGTTTTACGGGTGAATCGGGCCACGGTGTTTGTGCTCAGACCAGAACCCCCAGCCCAGCTAGCCGCCAACGAAAAGGTGGCGATCGCCGCTGGCAGCACCTACCCGCTGCAATCCTACGCCTACGCCGATATCAATGGCGGTTTCGGTGGCCACATCAAGGTGGCGCTGCGCGACAGCGCCCCCAACGGCTTCAACACCTGGTTTGTGCCCAGTCGCGATGCCCAGGTCGAGGCCGACGGGGTGGTGGTCTACCCCCAAGAAGACCAAGAGAGCATGTCGGTGCTGTGGATTAACGTTAGCACCCTGCTCAAGCGCCGCCCCCTCGACTCAAACCTGCTCGACCCCAGCGAAACCGTAGCGGTGTCTCGGGGGCAAACCTATAACCTGAACTCCTACGCTTTTTCTGACAGCCAGGGCAACTTTAACAACCACATCAAGTTCGCCATTCGCGATTCACAAAACTTTGTCAACGGCCTCAGCACCTGGTTTGTGTATACCCCCCACGCCTTTGTCACCCTCGACAACGACGTGGTGTATCCGCGCCAAGACGCCAATGCCTTTGTGCTGCGGGTGACGGCCAGCACCTTGTTTAAGCGCCGCCCGGTCGACAGCAGCCAGCTGGCCCCCAGCGAGCGGGTGCAGGCCTCGCCGGGCACCACCCTGGTGCTGAGCAGCTACGCCTTTGCCAATGCCCAGGGGTCGTTCAACGGGCACATTCGCTTTGCCCTCAAGTATGTCAAAGATGACATCGCCGGGTTCAACACCTGGTACGTGTTCCAGGGCCATGCCCAGGTCGAGCGGGCCGGGGTCGTGGTCTACCCGCCCCCCACCGCCCCGGCCCCGACCCCGCCGCCCCAGTACTCGGGTCGCCCCTTTCGCCTGCCGGGCAACACCTCCACCTTTTATACCGACCAGCCGATTATTCCCGGCGGCAGCTTCACCTGGGGCGAGGCCACCCGCGAGGCCACCCGCATTCCAGAAAATCAGGCGATCGTCAACAACATTATTGGCCTGGCCCGAGCGCTACAGCCGGTGCGAGAACGGCTTAACCGCCCCTTTCAAATTAACTCCTGGTATCGGCCCCCTGCGGTGAATGCGGCGGTGGGGGGCGCGTCCCAGAGTCAGCACCTG
>JBBSLR010000554.1:0-2580 GCA_038255045.1 Phormidesmidales cyanobacterium | reverse complement strand
CTCTAGAATGTAGAGCCGAATCAAATCCAGGTTAGTCTCCACATTCAGTCGCCCAATCAGCTCGTGCAGCCGCGAGCCGTATTCGGGATGGCCCAGGGCCGTCAGCTCGCCGCGCGGGGTGAGCAGCCGCACTACCACCGCCTGGGCTAGGTTATCGGCCCCATCAACGGTGGCAAAGTCGGTCACTCGCCCCTGAGGAATGCGGCGCACCAGCTCATGGTTGCCGTATACCGGGCGCAGCGCTGCCTGCCGCAGTTGCAGCCTCAGGTCAGTTCTCAGGGGGGCGTCGGTTGCCATGGTTAACCTCCAATAAATACGGTGCCGACCGCCACCACGGTGCCCACCGGGGCATCCGCCGGGTCGTTGCAGGTGAGGGCGGTGTCGCCGTGGCGGGCGGCGGGCTTACCGTTGATAAATACCGTGCCGCTGCCGGTTTGAATCGTCGCCTGGTTTTTTGGCGGGGTTTGAAACGGCCCTCCCTGGGGAATGTGGGCCGGAAGATTGTTGGCGGTGCTGCCCTGCACCGCCGCTGGCATGCCGCCGATGTTGACATCGCAACTCAGGCTGCCGTCGATTTGCCCGGTAAAGGGGTGGGGCAACGGCGTCGGCACCGGGCCACCGGGGGTCGGCACCAGGATGATGTGGGTGTCGGTGGCGAGGATTTGGTCTCCTTGTTTGGCGGCGGGTTGGGGCATGGGGAGTGGGGGGTAGGGGGATGGGGGGTAGGGGGTAGGGGGATGGGGCAGACCTATGTGTCTACCCCTGTCTGCCTAATTAATGTTCACAGTGGCCCCCTTGATCACGGTGTCGCCCTGGCATTCCAGACTGAGTTTGGATTGGGCGGTAACGGAGACTTCGTTGCCTTCCAGCTTTAGGTCACCCTGGCTGGTAATGGTGATGGCCCCGTCGCGATCGATGGCGATCGCCGCTTTGCCCCCATCCACATCAATCGAGACCACCGGGTCGTCATCCAGCAGGGTCATGGTCAGAGCGCTGCCGAGGGAAATTTGAATTTCCTTCGGGTCTTCGCCTTTAAACACCACCCGCAGGGCCTTGTCCTCAGCGGCATCGGGGGGCAAATGCCACACCGCCTGCTGGGGCTGGCTGGCCGGGGGGCGGACCTTGTCGGTATACAGGCTGCCAGTGATGATGGGGGCGTTGAGGTCGCCGCCGACGAACTGCACCAGCACTAGATCCCCCACGGAGGGAATGCTCACCTGGCCGATGCGAGGGGTGGCGACGGGCACCTGGCTCAGCACCAGACCGCTGTTGCGCAGCACCACGGTGCAGGCATAGTTGTCGGTATCGCTGGCGTCGGCGTGGGGGTGGTTTTCTTGCACCACGGCCAGTTCCGCCATTTGTTGGCGGCTTAGCTCCTCCTGCACAATGCGCTGGATGGTTTCGTAGAGGGTGAGGGTGGTCATAGCAGCCCTCCCGGCAGTCCGGCCCGGGCACCGAGGGGCACCGAGGCGGTTTTCACAAAGCTCAAACGGGTGACAAACCCCCGCGCCTTAGACAAACGATGGCACACCCGCTCGACCTGGTAGGTGCCGTTTAAGAAATCGTCCGGGGCCTCGGCGATCGCCACCCGACTGCCCACCGTCACCTGAGGTGCGCCGGGCACCCACAGTTCCCCGCTGATCCGCATCGAGGCTGCCGCCGAAGCGCGGGCGGTGGCGGCGGTGCGGGCGGACTCCTGGCTGCGCAGGGCACCGTCGCTCACCCAGCGCTGGGCCTGGCCACTGCCCGCCTGGGCCTGTACCCCGGTGGCATCGGCCACCAGCCAGTTCCAGGCGTCTTGCCCCTGACTGCCCGCCGCCCCCTCACCACTGACCTGCACCCCATCCAGGGCGGGGGCGGCCTCGGTAATCTCTAGCTTGAGCACATCGGTGCCGTAGGTGAATGTCTGTATCGGTTCACCCTCGCTCACAGGGGCAAAGGTGAGCTGGCCAGCGGGGGTGAAATAGGCCCAGTAGCCACTGCGGCGGGCCAGGGCGGCGATCTTGGCATGGGCGGGGGTAGAGCTGGCGATCACAAAAAAAGGCAGATCCACCCCGTCTTCCACTACGTCGGTTTCTACCCCCGCCTGCCTGGTCAGATCCTTGACAATGTCGCCCGCCGTTTGCGAGTCGTAGCTCTGGTTCAGCCGCTGCCGCGCTAGCAGGCCGCCGCCGTCGCTGGCCTGAAAGTGGGTGAGCCCTTGTAGGGTACGCACCAGGCGGCTAACGGTGCCCGTAAACACCGCCTCTGGCTCGGCGTCGGCGTAGCCCAGGGAAATGGTCACGCTATCCGCCAGGGCTATTTCTGGCGCTCCGGCGGCGGCAAAGGTAATGCTGGCGGTATTCACAAAGGGCAGCGGCCCAGTCTGCACGGCAATCTCCAGGGTGTGGCTGAGCCAAAAGTCTTCGCCCCCCAGACCCAGCAGATCCCCCGCTGCTGCCGTCAGGTCGCCGCCTAGACCGCCCAGGCCAGAGGATGCGCCGCTGCTGTGGGTGATCGCAAAGGCCGGTCGCCGCGTTGCCGCTGGGGCGGTGGTGTTGAGAAAGGGGACGTTGACCATGGGGAGTGGGGGATGTGGGG
>JBBSLR010000553.1:0-2581 GCA_038255045.1 Phormidesmidales cyanobacterium | reverse complement strand
ATTCGCGCCCTGCGCAAGCACATGAGCCTCACCCAGATGGAGTTTGCTGAGCAGATGGGCGTGCGCCGCCAAACCGTCAGCGAGTGGGAAAACGGCGTCTACGACCCCGATCGCAGCACCTCTAAGTTCTTTGAGCTGCTGGCCAAAACCGCCCGCTTTGAAGTGCCCCCGCCAGCAGACAGCTAGTGCGCCTGACCTGCGCGGGCCAGGCGCTCATAAGGCGTTAGAGCGAGCTGGAATCTAGGCTGGCGGCCTCTTCCGGCGACTGCGGCAGGTGCAGGCCGCATTCTTGCTTCAGCCCTTTAAACCGGGTGTCGCGCTCGTTGTCGTCGTCGGCGGTAATGGGGCGGCTAGAGTGCCAGTCGCCCACAGACACATAGCCCTTGTCAAACAGCGGGTGGTAGGGCAAGTCGTGGGTCACCAAATAGTCGTAAACGTCTTTAGAGGTCCACCGGAGAATGGGCAGCAGTTTGTAGCGCCCGCCCTGCTGACCCACCCGATCGAGCGATTTGCGGTGGTCGGTCTGGTCAGAGCGCAGCCCGGTGAGCCAGGCGGTGGCCTGTAACTCGGTCAGGGCGCGCTGCATTGGCTCTACCTTGCGAAGGCGATCGTAGCGGTTGAAAGACTCGACATCGTGCTGTTCCCACAGCCGCCCGTGGAGCGCCTCCATGCGGGCGGGGCTGAGGGGCGACTGGTAGACCTTGAGATTGAGGTTGAGGCGACTCGACAACTCGTCGGCAAAGCGGTAAGTTTCTACCGGTAGATAGCCCGTATCGACCCAAATAACCGGAATATTTGGCATCACCTGGGTGACTAGATGCAGCATTACCGCTGACTGAATGCCGAAGCTAGTGCTTAAAACTAAGCCGTTGTCGAAGGTATCGTGGCCCCACTGCACCAGGCTGATGGCGTCAGCATCTCCCCAGTCTTGGTTAACTGCGGGCAGATCAAGAACGGGAGCGGCCTCGACCCTGCGGGGCAAGAGTGCGACATCTGACATGGGTTTACTCCTTCCGTTCTTCGACCTTAGCTCATCCGTTGACATCTGTTGAGCATAAACGACAGCTAATGCACAATTTTGTAGCTACAGGCCAATTTTCCCCGCAAAATCAGATCTTTGTGGATCCGTTCTAAAGCCCTAGCGGCTGTGGGTTGATAGGCCAGTGTACCACTACCGCCTCAGGTTTGCGTTGACGAGGGCTGTCTACTGTATACACTAGTTTTTGTCGTCAGTTTTCGCCGTTCCTATGCCCGCTACTCCTGCCTACCCCCGCGATCTGGTTGGCTACGGTCGCACTCCGCCCCATGCCCAGTGGCCCGGCAATGCCCGCATCGCGGTGCAGTTTGTGATCAACTACGAAGAGGGCAGCGAAAACTGCATTCTCCACGGCGACGCCGCCTCGGAAGCGTTTTTGTCAGAAAGCGTAGGCGCTGCACCCCTAACCGGAGTGCGCAATATGAATATGGAGTCGATGTATGAATACGGCAGCCGGGCCGGGTTTTGGCGGCTGCATCGGCTCTTCACCAGCCGGGGGCTGCCCCTGACGGTCTACGCCGTGGCCATGGCCATGGCCCGCCACCCCGAGGCCGTAGCCGCCATGCTCGAGGCCGACTGGGAGATCGCCAGCCACGGCTACCGCTGGATTGACTACCAGTACTTTGGCCTTGAGGCCGAGCGAGAGCACATCCGCAGGGCGGTGGAGATTCATACCCAGGTGGCGGGCAGTCGGCCCCTGGGCTTTTATCAGGGCCGCAACAGCCCCAACACTCGCGCTCTGGTGGTTGAGGAAGGGGGCTTTCTCTACGATGCCGACAGCTACGCCGACGACCTGCCCTACTGGAGCACCGAGTACGGCAGACCCCACCTGGTGATTCCCTACACCCTCGACAACAACGACATGCGGTTTGCCACCTACGCGGGCTTTAACTCGGGGGATCAGTTTTTTGCCTACCTGCGCGACGCCTTTGACACCCTCTACGCCGAGGGCGACGCAGCGCCTAAGATGATCAGCATTGGCCTACACTGCCGCCTGGCGGGCAAGCCAGGGCGAACGGCAGCGCTGGCGAGGTTTTTAGACTATGTGCAGGGGCGCGATCGCGTCTGGATCTGCCGCCGGGTCGACATCGCCCGCCACTGGCACGACAAGCACCCCTGCCAAGGCATCGACTAAGTAAAAGACATACCCAGCCACGTGCGGTATCTATAAGCTGTCTACACAGAAGATAACAGGCTCTGATTCTGGACTCCGATCTACAATTTGGGCATCTTTGGCAATCTTAGAGAGGTGCAATTGTATTGGTTGTCAACTTCATCAGCGTCATTAGCATTACTGGATCTCAGGAAAACTTTCTGAAACTATTTCAAGACGCCTTTTCCGCGCAGAATCAGCTATTTTTCGATACCCGTCGTGTAATTCTAAGCGCTTGCTACCGAAATCCTGGTCTTTCACCGACAATTAAGGCCGATACGCCTGAAATGCTAGCCCAGAAGTGGCTTAAAAAATATCAGAAAAGCTATGAAAACCGGATCTCAAGGAGAAGTCCAAACCCACCCGGCACAGTCGCAGATCCAATAGTGAAT
>JBBSLR010000552.1:0-2585 GCA_038255045.1 Phormidesmidales cyanobacterium | reverse complement strand
TCAAACCCTCAAAAAGGGCACCGAAGAGTACGGCATTCGCGCCAAGGTGAAGGTGGCTAAGAATAAAGTCGCGCCGCCCTTTCGCATTGCCGAATTTGACATTCTCTTTGGTCAGGGCATTTCGACCATGGGCTGCCTGGTGGATCTGGCCGAGCAAACCGATGTGATCACCCGTAAGGGGGCCTGGTACAGCTACGGCGGCGACAACATTGGCCAGGGCCGCGACAACACCGTGCAGCGGCTGCTGGAAGATGCCGTCTTTGCGGCCCAGGTCGAAGCTCAGGTCAGAGAGAAACTGGCTATTAACGGTGCCCCAGTCGTCGTCGAAGCACCCGACGATGACGATTTAGACGATTTACTAGAGGATGAGTAGGTCTACTGGAGGCTGACTGGGGCCAATTCTGACCCAGAATGGTGGCGTTTTAGCGTCACTCAGGGGAATATAGGGCTAGCCCATTATTTCAGCCCTATGGACAACCCTGAAAATCGTTCTAGCGCTGGCCTGGGTCTTGCCATTGCGACTGCGATCGCAGTTCTCGGCGCGGTGGTGTTTAACACCCTCTTCAACCGCTTTCCGCCGGGGGGGCAAAACGTCGGCGAGATTGCTAACACCATCCTGGCGGGGGTGCTGATTACCCCGGCCAACTACGCCTTTGCCATTTGGGGCCTGATCTACCTGGGGCTGTTTGCCTACGCGATTTACCAGTTTCACCCCCAGCGCCGGCGAAACCCTCAAATTCAGCGGGTCAACCTGCTGCTGATTGTCGCCTGCATCGCCCAGTCTGTATGGATTGGGCTATTTTCGATTCAGCAGTTTGGCTGGTCAATTTTGGCCATGCTGGGTATCTTGATCCCGCTGATGGGCATCTATTTGACCCTGGGTGTTGGCCGCGAGCGGGTATCTCGCCAGCGCCGCTGGATGGCCCACATTCCCTTTAGCCTCTACCTGGGCTGGATTTCGGTCGCCACCATTGTCAATGTGGCCTCGGCCCTCTACGCCTCTAGCTGGGGCGGCTGGGGCATCTCTTCGGTCACCTGGACTGTGTCCATGATCGTGGTGGCGGCCATCATCGGCGAACTGGTGATCTACCGCCACGGCGATGTGGCCTTTGCCCTGGTGTTTGTCTGGGCGTTTGTGGCGATCGCCGTGCGCCAGAGCGATCTCCCCGCCGTGCGGTGGATCTCGCTGATCGTAGCCGGGGTAATGCTGCTGTGGCTGGCGTTGGTAAAGCTGGGTCTGCCCAAGCGATCACCGGGGTAGCCAGGCCGTCACTTCGCAGTGGGATAATAAAAGCGCAGCATTTTTCGCTGCGGACGTCTTAACTATCTCCATGACCCCTGACTCTGACCTGACTCGACCCTGGCTTTCTCTGCGGCGGCTCTTTCTGATTATCGTGACGGCCCTAGTAGGGGTGGTGCTGGTGCAGTCGCTGCTCAGCAGCTGGAGCGAGCCTCAGGTAGCCAGCCAGCTCCAGCTCTACCAAACCGACCTGCTGCTCGAGGGCAGCGCCTGGAAAGGCGAGGGCCTACCCGAAGGCCAGTGGCCGAAAATTCGCGCCGGGCTGCTGGGTGACGAGCCTGTCGCCACGGCCCAGAAGCAGTACGAAGAGGTGCGGGTCGGGGCCACCGAGAGCATGGCCCGCTGGGCTGGCGATGGGTCACAGTCTGACGATTCCCTGGCTGACCAAGCCAATGCGGGTAAACCCCTGGCGCGGCGGCTGCAAAATGCCGTCACCCAGCAGGAGATGCTGATCCACAAGTTAGACCTGCGCCTGGGGCTGATGGAGGCCTACCAGGGACAGCCCGAGGCGGCGATCGCCCGCTGGACCCAGGTGCGCGACGACACCAGGGCCTCGGCCCCCGCTGTGCGCACCGCCGACACCCTGATTCGCCTCTGGCAAGACAGCCCTAGCCCAGAGGATGAAGCCTGGCTGCAAGACTCCCTCGATGGCTGGTTTGAATACCGCGCCCTCGACCAGCTCTACCAGCTCCAGGGCCGAGAGGGCGATCGCACCCGCATCCAGACCCAGGAGCAAGACACCGCCCAGGCCAAACTGCTGAAGCTGGCCCTGGTGGGCACCGTGCCCGCCCTGGGCGGCATCGTCGGCATCGGGCTGATGATCTGGCTGGTGGCCCAGCGGGTGCTGGGGGGCAGCGGCTCGGTGCTGCGGCAAAACGCCGGGCGCGGCTGGGAGATTCCCTGGAGTGGGGAAATCGTCTGGCAGGTGCTGATTTTAGGCTTTTTCTTTGTGGGGCAAATTGTGCTGCCCCTGGTGCTGGGGAGCCTGGGCTTTGGCGGGGCCGGTCTCAGCAGCCGGGGCCGGGCGATATTTTCCCTGGTCTACTACCTGCTGATGGCGGCGGGGTCGCTGGGGGTGCTGTGGTGGTCAATTCGCCCCTGGCCCTGGCCTAAAGATATGTTCACTTTTAAACCGTCTCGGTCGGCGCTGCTGTGGGGGCTGGGGGGCTACTTTGTCGCCGTGCCGCTGATGTTTGGCGTCGCCCTGCTCAACCAGCAGATCTGGCAGGGGCAGGGGGGCAGCAACCCGCTGCTGCAAACCGTGCTCGAAGAGCAGGACGGGGTG
>JBBSLR010000551.1:0-2603 GCA_038255045.1 Phormidesmidales cyanobacterium | reverse complement strand
TATCTTGAGGGATTGCTGGGCCAAGAAAATGGCTAAAAAAATGGGAGGTAAGTAATCTCACCTCCCAATGGTTCATTAGGGTACGACGAACGAATCGATGGACAGGGGCTTACACCTCTGCCAGCTTGCGGCGGCGCAGGGTGGTAAACCCGCCCACGCCCAGCACCAGTATGCCCAGCAGCGCCGAAGGCTCAGGCACGTCTTCTGCGGGGGGTGCCCCGGCCTGAATGCCGCGCACGGCGAAGATCACGTCGTTGTAGTCGAGGTCGCCGCCGCCGACGATATCCTCAAAGCCAAGGATAGTCCAGCCGCTTTGCTCGAAGGCCACCACGTGCTGTAGACCATTGGGGTTAGCGGCGGCGTTGGTGCCCAGCAGGGTGGTGCCACCATTCTTGCCGTTAGATTTGATCAGGAAGTCGAGCTGAGTGGGGCCAGTGAACCCGCCCAGGCTAACGCCCTGACCGAGCAGCAGGGGACCATCTGAGTTGGGCAGCTTGCTGAATTTAGAAGATACATCTTCAAAAATCATGCCACCGCCGGTCTGATTGCCGCCGAGGTCTTTGGCAGTAAACAACAGCTGGTTACGATAGCCAGCCCCTTCGTTAATAAAGTAGACTTCAACGGGGTCTACCCCATTCCAAAACAGCTTACTGGTGTCAAGCTGGTACTTATCTAGAAAGCTTTTGGATAGAGCACTGGCCTCGTTATTGATCAGTTTCTTGAGTTCGGTGAGGGTTTCAGATTCCTTCAGCAGATTGAGGTCTTTGAGGTTGTTAAACCCCAGATCGGTGGCAAACTCCTCTGGGGAGAGAGTGGCGGCGGGCAGCTGGGCCTGGGCCGGGGCCGCTGCCACGACAGTGGCAGACACCGCAACAGCGGCAGCGAGTCCTGCGCCTAAAAGGTGACGGTTGATAAACATCTCTGGTACCTGGTTAGTAGTTAAGGTTAGTCATATTAGGCACCTCTTCTAAGGGAGGGTCGGGCTGAGTAGGTTTAGGATGTTCCCAAGGGGACGATCTGGGCCACTTCAGCCTTAAAGCCTTGGCCAGCAGGACTGAAAAGGCTTTTGTCTACTCTAGTCGAGCCCTGGTCTAAGAGCCTGGGTGGATGCCACAGTCGCCGGGTGAGGCCTCAGTGTTTTTTGTGATATCTGGTTAGAAATATTGCTAAAAATACGGATGCCATATCAGTATGTCTTGACCTTCCATACCAAGTCCGGCTCGGGATCTATAGTTTTTCCCCCGGCAGAAGTCCACTTCTGGACTTGGGTTTGGATTTAGTTTATTTTATCTGATTGCACTGTCTGAGGTCTGTATTTTGTTGACCGTGGGCTGATTAGCTCTAAAAAAGCCCCGAGAATGTCGAGGAATGGCTTTCATCGAAGGGCAGCTACGGGTTAGTGTCTAGCGTATCAACGATCCAATTTAGGATGGCGCAATGGCCAAAGCTGACCCCCACCGCCTCAAACTCTCGCAACTGCGGGCGCTGGTGGCCATTGCCGACCGCGGTTCCTTTAGCGATGCGGCGCTGCACCTAGAGTTGTCGCAGTCGGCGGTGAGCCACGCCATCGCCACCCTAGAAGAAGAGCTAGGAGTACTGTTGTTGAATCGAGGTCGTCAGGGGGCGGTGCTTACCCCGGTAGGCGAGCGCATTACTGAGGAAGCGCGGCAGGTGCTGCGATCGCTCCACAATCTCTGCAATCAAGCCGACCAGGCTAAGGGGTTGCAAACCGGGGAGGTGCGCATTGCGGCCTTTCGCAGTGTCGCTACCCATATACTGCCGGAGGTGATTCGCCAGTTTCGCCATCAGTACCCTGGGGTGGCCATTGCCATCGATGAAAAATCTCACTACGAAATGGTGGAAAAAGATCTGCGCCAGGGGCGGGCCGATGTCGGGTTTACCTACCTGCCCACCCATGAGGAGTTTGAGCAGTGGGAGCTGCTGCGCGATCGCTACATTGCCCTGCTGCCCCCCGCTTCGCCGTCGCCCCCCCAGCCGCTAACCTGGGCCGACCTAGCGACCTACCCGCTGATTTTGCCGCCGCCTGACGACGGCGATCGCCAGTACATCGACCGTCTGCTGCACCGCTGGGGGCAGCAGGTGCAGCCCGCCTACGTGGTGCGCGAAGATTCTACGATCCTAAGTATGGTAGAGCGAGGTCTGGGGGCCACAATTATGGCCTCCCTGGCCGCAGAGCCAATTCCGGCTGGGCTGCGGGTGGCAGAGCTGCCCCAGCCCCTAGAGCGGGTGATTGGCATGATCGTGCTGGGCGATGCCCTGCTGTCGCCGCCGGTATACGCCTTTTTAGAACGGCTCAAGGCGATTTGGCCCCAGGCTCTATCGGGCCAGCCCCGCAGTGATAGCCGCCTGCCGGGGGAAGATAGCTGACGCCTGGGCCGTCGCGGCTGGATCTCCAAAAAAATACCCCAGCGCTGAGCCGGGGCAAGGAGTCGTTGTTGCTTTGGAGGAACGTTCATACTCTCCAGCGATGGCTACAGCGGCCGCAGTTAAAATTACGGACAGGGAGATTACGGACAGAATTGAGATATAGCCTTGGCCAATTAGCTGAGGACGGTGGCAGCTGCGGTTAATCGTAGCTAAGG
>JBBSLR010000550.1:0-2605 GCA_038255045.1 Phormidesmidales cyanobacterium | reverse complement strand
TGGGGCTGCTGCTGCGGCTAGTGCTGTTTTGCTCGGCGGCGAAGCCCTGGCTAGAGCGATGCTTTTCGGTGTTGTTTAACGTCCACGAGCGCCGCACCTGCAAAGAGGTGCCCTGGCTGGTGACGAGCCTAGAGCACGCTAACGTGGCGCTGATCACTAATTTTGGCGACGTGGGCTATCAGTTTTAGAGGGTTCCAGCTAGATACCTAGCTGGGTTTCATTGAGGAACTCTGGCGGCATGGGGCTGTCAGTGTAGTTTTGGCCATCGGCTCAGTCCGGTGGCGTTTTTGGCCGAAGATGTCTGCCGGAAACTGTCCCGCCAAAAAACACCACCGGCATATATCGAGGAGAGACTGATTGTCGCATTCTGAGGTTTGGGTCAAACGGGGGGCGATCGCCGCCATTGCAATAGGCCTGGTACTGCGGTTCTCTAACTTAGACCGCAAGGTCTACTGGCACGACGAAGTCTACACCAGCCTGCGGGTGGCGGGCTACATGGGCCCAGCGGTGCAGGATGCCGTCCTAGACCGCCCCAGCCTGACTGCCGCCGCGCTGCTGCAGTACCAGCAGATGCCCCCGACCCCCTCCCTGGCAAACTGCTGGGATGCCCTGGCCGACCACCCCGAGCATCCGCCGCTGTATTACCTAGCGGCCCACGGCTGGGCGCGCCTATTTGGGGCGTCGATTGGGGGCTATCGGGCGATCGCAGCGATATTTGGCGCGATCGCCCTGGTCGCCATGTTTTGGCTAGGGCGGCAGCTGTTTCCGCTGCACCCAACCGTAGCCTGGCTGGCTACGGCCCTGATGGCGGTGTCGCCCGTGCAAATTATCTATAGCCAGGAGGCCCGCGAGTATAGCCTGTGGGCGGTGGGGCTGCTGCTGGCCCACGGGGCGCTGGTGCGGGCGGTGCGGCTCAACCAGCCGCTGATCTGGCTCGCCTACGGTCTGGCCCTAGGGCTGAGCTGGTACGGGTCGCTGGTGACCGGGCTGCTGGGGCTGAGCCACCTGGCCTTGATGGCGCTGACCCAGCGCCAGCGACGGCCCTGGCTGGGGTTTGGGCTGGCCCATAGCCTGGGCCTTGGGCTGTTTATTCCCTGGATTTGGACGATCGTGCGGCGGTGGGAGCGGCTGAAAACAGTCACCGCCTGGACCGATGACCCTCAACCCTTAGACTTTTTGGCGCAGCTGTGGGGCCTGCACTACAGCGCTACTGTAGTCGATTTTAATCTGCCTCTCGACCATCCCTTTACGGTGGTTGGCCCGACCCTGGTGCTAGGGCTGGTGGCCGTCAGCCTGGTTCATATCGGGCGTCACTATCCCCGCTCTACGGCGGTGTTTTTGGGCTGCGGGCTGCTGGTGCCGCCCCTGGTGCTGATTGGCGGCGACATGGTGCGCACCGGGCAAATTTCGACCAACACCCGCTACTTTTTTCCGTCGCTGCTGCTGGTGCCGCTGGCGATCGCCCCCCTGATCAACGCCGGTCTGGCCGCCGCATCGCAACGGTCTAGGGCCCTAGGGGCGGCGCTGCTGGCCCTGCTGTTGACGCTGGGCATCGTCTCTGGGGCCAGCAACAACCGTGCCCTCACCTGGTGGAATAAATCCCTGAGCTATTCGAACTTGGCGATCGCCAACTACCTCAACCAGGAGAGCGCTCCGGTGGTTATCTTGGGCGCGAGCGGTATTGCCCTGGGAGAAGCGATTTCCCTCAGCCACTACCTCAACCCCGAGACCGCCCTGTGGCTGCTGTCCGAGAAAACCTTACCCCCTTTAGCTACCCTGCAAGCCGTCGCCCAAGACCAGCCCAGGCTATTTTTATTTGAGCCGCCGCCGACACTGCTCGAAACTGTACCGCCGGGTTGGCAGATAGCTCCAGCCACCGATGCCACTGGGTTCTCTCCCAACGACCTGGTGCGGCTCATTCCGCCGCAGATGTCTTGAGCCGCTAGCTCACCGCCGGAGCCTGCATTTGCAGACTGCCAAGGGTGGCATCCATCGTCACCGGGCCGCCAATGGGCAGCGTCCACAGCGGCTCCACATGGCCAATCCACGCGCCCGCATAGGCGGGGATGCCCAGGGGCTGAATGTGGTCTTGCAGAATCTCTTCGAGGGTGAGCGAGCCGTAGCCCTCGCCGGGGCCGCAGGCGGCACACTGGCCAAATACAAACCCCGCCAGCTCGTCGAGCAGGCCCGCCAGCTTCAGCTGGGTCACCATGCGATCAATCCGGTAGGGCGGCTCCCCCACATCTTCTAAAAACAGAATCGCCCCGGTGGTGTCGGGCATGTAGGGCGACCCGACAATGCCCGAAATCACCGACAGGTTGCCCCCCAGCAGTGGCCCCGTGGCCCGGCCTGGGGTAATGGTCTGAATGCGGCCCTGATCGCGCATCAGCCGGTCTTGGTCGGCCCCCAGCAGCGGGTTGCTGTAGGTCAGCGCCGCCCCCTCCATTAAAATTTGGCGCAGCGGCTCTACCTGGTCGGCCCGCCAGGCGGTCAGGCCGTGGGGGCCGTGGAACGTGACCAGCCCCGTCTGGGTGTAGAGGCCCAGCAGCAGCGCAGAGATATCGCTAAAGCCAATCACCACCTTGGGGTTGGTGCGAATCAGGTC
>JBBSLR010000549.1:0-2611 GCA_038255045.1 Phormidesmidales cyanobacterium | reverse complement strand
CCTCCAGGGCATGGGTCTGCACGGGCGGCTGACCGATATTCAGGGCACCCAGCTGACCTTCAGCGATGGCCTGAAGGAAAATCTCGACCAAGCCGATGCCGTCGCTGAAAGCATCAAGCGCACCATCGACACCTACATCGAAAAGAACAACATCAATGCACCGACAGATCCGCCCTACCGCCCGGTGTGGGAACCGGAGGCGGTTGACACCGGCATCGACTACCGCGAGGCCAGCATCACCTCGGTGATCTGGTGCATTGGCTACGGCCTTGACTTTAGCTGGGTTGAGCTACCCGTGTTTGATGGCCAGGGCTACCCCGGCCACCGTCGGGGCGTCACCACCGTGCCAGGGCTGTATTTCCTCGGTCTGCCCTGGCTCTACACCTGGGGATCGGCCCGGTTTTCGGGCATTGCCCGCGATGCCGAGTATTTGGCCGAGCAGGTCGCCGCCCGAGCCGGGGGCAGTCTTCCCCGTGCGCCACAGACCGTCAACGAGGTGGCGATGGGGTCCTAGGACACAGCGGCTGCATCAAAACGCCTCTTCTCCCAGCATAGATTTGACACTCGCTTCTAACGCCGGTAGATGTTGTTCAATCACTGCCGCAACAGTTAAGGGATCGATATCTCCCAAATAGTTATGTACGAGGATATTGCGAAACCCTCTAATCTCCCGCCACGGTATTTCTGGATATGATGCTTTGAGATTTTCTGGTAACTGCTGGGTTGCCTCAGAGAGAGTGTGTAGATTACGCAGCGCTGCATCGTAAAGAATGACATCTTCAGTGAGATCGCCTCGACCTTGAATTTGGCGGATTTTGGTGATCGCATCCAAAATGTGCAGCGCATAGGGTTGCCATGACTTACTCATAGATCTATGGCTTCTCGAAACACATCATCACGAATATGACGACTGAGTTCGTGCTCGGGCACTAACTCTACGGGACGACCCAATAGCTCAGACAGGCGATCGCTTAAAGGCAGTCGCTGGGCAAACAGGTCATAGCCAGGGGGAAAATCCACCAAAAAATCAATATCGCTACCAGGTCGCTCTTCACCTCGGGCAACAGACCCAAAGACACGAATACGCCGTGCGCCATACTGGCGACCCAGAGCTAGGATGTCATCTCTTTGGGCGCGCAGAGTTTCAAGGAGCATCGTGGTTACTGAAACATGCTGACGGTTGCTTAACGTGCTGCTGGTGTCCTAAATCTCAATTTTAATCAAGATTGTCCCAGTTCTTTAGATCTTAAATAGGCAGCCCGCACCGCCTGCATCAGGGCCGATCGCAGCCCGCCCGCCTCTAGGGCCGCAATGCCCGCAATGGTCGTACCGCCGGGGCTGGTGACGCGGTCTTTAAGCACTGCCGGGTGCAGGGCGCCCTGGTGCAGCAGCTCGCCGGTGCCGCGGACGGTGGCGATCGCTAGATCCAGGGCGATCGCCCGAGGCAACCCCACTGCTACACCGCCATCGGCCAGCGCCTCAACCACCAGGGCAATGTAGCCCGGCCCCGAGCCTGAGAGGGCCGTCACCGCATCCATCTGCGACTCGGGCACTTCTACCACGGTGCCCACGCTGGCAAAGATCCTGCGGGCCTGCTCTAGCTGGGCCGCGCTCACCAACTCTCCCGCCGCCAGGGCCGTCACCCCGGCCCCCACCGTAGCTGGGGTATTGGGCATCGCCCGCACCACTGCCCAGGCCGGAAATTCTTGCTCTAGCCGATACAGATCAACCCCTGCCAAAATCGACAGCAGCAGCGGGGCCGCCTCGCGGTGCGGATGTGCTAGATTCGCCGCCACTGCCGTCAGCATTTGGGGCTTAATTGCCAATAAAACTGTCTCAGCCGCATCAATTACTGACTGGTTCTCAGCGGTGGTCTGCACGCCGTAGGTGTGGTGCAAAACCTCTCGCCGCGCTGCCTGGGGGTCGCTCACGATCACCGCCCCAGGGGCAAAAATTTCCTGGTCAAGAAGGCGGGCAATGAGAGCTTCCCCCATCATCCCGCCGCCGATAACCCCAAATGTTGCCTTAGGCATAATCATCCTCACCAATAACTCAGCCGCTCGCGGCGGCTAGTGAAGACAATAACCTAAGGTAGCCCCCGGCACTAGACCGGGGGCAGTGATAGTCGCGTGTTAATTAAGTGTGGATAGCGCTAGGCCATGCGAGCCATCGGCTCGGCACCCCAGGTAGGAGCGGGGGGCATTTGGCCGGGCATGGGCATACCCTGGGGCTGACCCATGAAGATTTCTTCTTCGTACTCGGTGGGGGTGCTCACCTGCACGCAGTTGGGCGTAAACAGGAAGATGCTTTCGCCGATGCGCTCTTGGTGACCGTCGATGGCGTAGGTGCCGCCCGCCACGAAGTCAACGGCGCGCTGAGCCTGGTCGGGGTCCATGATGGTGAGGTTGAGCACCACAGACTTGCGCTCGCGCAGGGCCTGAATGGCCTGGGGCATCTCTTCAAAGGAGCGAGGCTCCATCACCACCACTTCGGAGGTGCCGTTCATGGCACCAGGCATACCAATTACGTTGCTGGCCATCGGGGTCATTCCTGCATCAGTGGGCATCATACGTTCGCGACGGGGGCGTGCGCGCCGCACCTCTTCGGGCTG
>JBBSLR010000548.1:0-2612 GCA_038255045.1 Phormidesmidales cyanobacterium | reverse complement strand
TACCACCGGCACTTTTCTCGGCGGCACCATCTGGATTGGGGCCAAATCGATGGCGGCGGGCCGGGCCGGAGAGTTTGCCGCCATCGGCCTCACCGACACCCTCAATCGGCTGGGCTTTGAAACCGGGCGGCTGAAAACCGGCACCCCGGCGCGGGTAGATCGCCGCTCGATCAACTTCGACGTGCTCGAGCCCCAGCCCGGCGACACCGACCTGCGCTGGTTTAGCTTTGACCCCGAGGCCTGGGTTGAGCGCGAGCAAATGCCCTGCCACCTCACCCGCACCACCGCCGCCACCCACCAGCTGATTCGCGACAACCTGCATCTGTCGCCGATCTACGGTGGCTGGGTTGATTCTAAAGGCCCCCGCTACTGCCCCAGCATCGAAGACAAGATCGTCCGGTTTGCCGACAAAGACAGCCACCAGATTTTCTTGGAGCCAGAAGGGCGCGACATTCCTGAAATTTACGTGCAGGGCTTCTCAACCGGCCTGCCTGAGAATCTTCAGCTCGCCATGCTGCGGACATTGCCGGTGCTAGAGCGCTGCACCATGCTGCGCCCCGCCTACGCCGTGGAGTATGACTATCTGCCCGCCACCCAGTGCTACCCGACGATGATGACCAAGCGGGTGGCGGGGTTGTTCTGCGCGGGCCAGGTCAACGGCACCACCGGCTACGAAGAGGCAGCGGCCCAGGGCTTTGTGGCCGGGGTCAACGCGGCGCGGCTGGTGGGCGGCCAAGAGCTGCTCGTCTTTCCTCGCGAGCACAGCTACATTGGCACTTTGCTCGACGACCTCTGCACCAAAGACCTGCGGGAACCTTACCGGATGCTGACCTCGCGCTCTGAGTACCGGCTGCTGCTGCGCTCAGACAATGCCGATCAGCGCCTCACCCCCCTGGGCCGCGAGATTGGCCTAATCGACGATCGCCGCTGGCAGCTGTTCACCCGCAAGTACGGCAATATCGCCGCCGAAAAAGATCGCCTACAGGTCACTCGGGTCAAAGAGCACGATCAGCTGGGCCAGCGCATTGCCGCCGACACCGACCAGCGGATCAAAGGGTCTATCACCCTGTCCGACCTGCTGCGCCGCCCCGGCTTTCACTACGCCGACCTCGACCGCTACGGCCTGGGGAATACTGAACTAATGCGCGAAGAAAAAGAAGGAGCCGAGATCGACATCAAGTATTCGGGCTACATTCAGCGGCAGCAAAACCAAATCGACCAGGTGGCTAGAAACATCAACCGCAAGCTGCCTGAGTCTTTGGACTATGCAACCATCGAAACCCTCTCGAAAGAGGCAAGGGAAAAGCTCAACCAGATCAAACCCCTCACCGTGGGCCAGGCTTCGCGCATTGGCGGCGTCAACCCGGCGGACGTGAATGCGCTGCTGGTGTATCTGGAGCTGCGATCGCGCCGCGAGCACCCAGCCCAGCCCGTCGGCGCAAAGTCTTAAACCATCCCCTAGCGCAGCAGCTGATCAATCATCCGGTTGGCCTGGGCTTCGTAGCTGCCGCCAAACAGGGTGAAGTGGTTGAGCACGTGGTAGAGGTTGTACAGAGTTTTGCGGGTGGCATAGCCGGCATCGAGCGGATAGGCAGCGTTGTAGGCCGCATAGAAGGCTTCAGGAAAGCGGCCAAACAGCTCGGTCATGGCGATGTCTACCTCGCGATCGCCGTAGTAGGTCGCCGGGTCTAAAATCACCGGCTCACCGTCGGTCGTCACCGCCGCATTGCCCGACCACAGGTCGCCGTGCACCAGGGCTGGGGCCGGGTCGTGGCCCGCCAGCCGGTCGGGCAGCGCCATCAGCAGCTCGTGCTGGCGCGGAAACCGCCCGCCGCGACGGCCCGCCAGGCGAAACTGATGGCGCAGCCGGTGCTCGCGGTAAAACTCTAGCCAGGTGGCCGTCCAGGGGTTGGGCTGGGGGGTGGCACCAATTGTGTTGGTCTGCCGCCAGCCAAAGCCCTGCTCACTGGTGACCCGGTGCATCGCCGCCAGCCGTTCACCCATGCGGCCCCAGGCATCGCCGCCGCCGCCCAGCTCCAGCCATTCCATGGCGATGTAGGCCGACCCCTCGACGGTGCCCCAGCAGAGGGGCTGGGGTACGCGAATGGTCTGGCTGTCGTACATATCCCTTAGGCCCAGGGCCTCGGCCTCAAACATAGCGATTTGAGCGGCCTGGTTGAGCTTGATGAAAAATGACTGATCGTCGTCGCTGATCTGGTAGGCCTGGTTAATACAGCCACCCCCCACCGATCGCCGCTCTTGAACGGCAAAGGCGGTGCCAGTCTTAGTGCTGATGTGCTGGGCGATCGCACTCCACATGGTCACCCCCCTAGACCGCAGGCCGCAGCGCCATCACCCCGTAGGCATCGCCAGAGAGATAGGTCTGCGCCGCCTGGAGCACGTCTTCTACCCCGAGCTGTTGAATGTAGGCGGGGTAGTTGAGGCCGTCGGCAATGCCCCCTGTGAGGGTGTGATAGTAGCCGTACAGCCCAGCGCGATCGCTCGGGGTTTCGTTGGCAAAAATAAACCGATTGGCCACCTGGGTTTTGACTCGCTGCAGCTCTGCCTGGCTCACCGGCTGCTGCCTGACGGTGTGAATGTGCTGGGCGATC
>JBBSLR010000547.1:0-2615 GCA_038255045.1 Phormidesmidales cyanobacterium | reverse complement strand
CTGTAGTTCCACTGGGGGCTGGCCGAATCGGTCAGTGCCACAATGGTCATATCGGGGGCCTGGTCGTGCTGGCGCAGCTGGCTTACCAAGGGCTGCGACCAGTCTTGAAAGTTGTTGCCTACCAAAATCACCAGGCTGGGTACTCCCTGGTTGACGCGGCTGACAGCCTGCTCAGTAGAACTGGCCACAAACACCGGGTATTGCAGCTCAACCTCTAGGGGGTGAGCGTCAGCGCGGTGGAGGCGGTGGGGGTCGAGCACTAAAATGTAGCTACTGGGCAGGGGCATGGCAGGAAACGACGCAGTTTTCTTCCATACTACCGAGGCGAAAAACTGGGATTTATCGGCATTGAACCGGGATTTTTGCCTACGGATTGGAGTTTCGAGAGTATTTTAGGCCCTTGGGCAAATCTATTTCTTCCGTTTTTTTTAGTCTGTCTAAAGGCTTGCTAAAGCCTTTTCCTTGAGAAGATTTAAATATAGTTAAGTTATGAAAACTATTACCCTAAGAACGACCTTGCATCCTTTCAAATACCAAGTCCAGCTCGGAATTTGTAGTTTCTCCGCCGGCAAAACTCTACTTCTGGACTTAGCTCAGGTTTAAACAACCTTTCGCCGCAGGGGGGCTATTCCCAGCCAGCGCTGGGTAGCTCTAGCTACAAAAACCCCCGGGGGGCTTTGCTATGTTTAGCAGAGCAAATCTGCCGTTTATACCGAAACCCAGTGGGCGCTGTATCAGTACAGATTATTGAGGGCAACCCCCATTTGCGATCGCTTCTGGGCTGGCATCTTCAGCAGGCTGGCTATCGGGTTTTTCAGTCGGCTGACATCGTCCGCACCCGAGATTTATACCAGGCTCGGCAACCAGATTTGGTAATTTTAGACTCTCAGCTGCCCGATGGCGATGGCGTAGAACTGTGCAAGTGGCTGTACAGCCAGGGCCAGCCTCTAATCATGATTCTCTCAGCCTGCAATACTGAGACTGACATCGTTGCCGGGCTGCGGGCCGGAGCCGATGACTATGTGACCAAGCCCTTTGGGATGCAGGAGTTTCTCGCTCGAGTAGAAGCGCTGACTCGGCGCGTGCGGCTGATGAGCGCTCCCGCCTCACTGACCTACGGCGATTTGAATATCGATCTGGTGCAGCGACGGGTGAACTTTCGCGGCGACTACATCGATCTGACCCCCCAAGAATTTAGCCTACTGTACGTGCTGACCCAGGCGGCAGGGGCACCCCTGAGCCGCACCGATCTGCTGCGTCGCGCCTGGCCCGATGCCATTGACAACCCTCGCACCGTAGACACTCACATTTTGTCTCTGCGTAAAAAAATTGAGGTTGACCCCCGCCAGCCCAACATTATTCAAACGGTGCGCAATGTGGGCTATCGCTTTAACGTAGAGCGGGTCGCGGCTGAGGGCAATGGCCACAGCCCTAAGGCTAGCTCTAGTCTGGCTTCCGTATCCTTGAGCTAGTCGCTCTCAGAGGCGATCGCCCAAGGGCAGTCATGATTCCCACCGGTTCCCTGGGGCATCGGGTGGCTTGGCCTGCGGGTCTAGCCACCCGATGCCTGCTGCCGCGTAGGATCGTGGTCAATTTTGGTGAATTAAACTATAATTCGAAATACCTTACCTTGGCCACCGCTTCCCATCGTGTTTACCACCCTTCCCGCCGTCAGCACCCTGCCCACCCACGACCTGTTTGAGGCCATTGAAACCCTCAAAAGAGATCTCAATGCCGTTGTCCTGGCCCATTACTACCAGGATGCCGACATTCAAGACGTAGCCGACTACATTGGCGACTCCCTGGGGCTATCGCGTCAGGCCGCTGCCACCAGCGCCGATGTGATTGTGTTTGCGGGGGTACACTTCATGGCCGAAACCGCCAAAATTCTCAACCCCCATAAGCAGGTGCTGCTGCCCGACCTCAACGCGGGTTGCTCGCTGGCCGACAGCTGCCCCCCCGCTGCCTTTGCGGCCTTTAAGGCGGCCCACCCCGACCACCTGGTGATTTCTTACATCAACTGCACGGCGGCCATCAAGGCCATGAGCGACATCATTTGCACCAGCTCCAACGCCGTCAGCATTGTGCAGCAGCTGCCCGCTGAGCAAAAGATTATCTTTGCCCCCGACCAAAACCTGGGCCGCTACGTCATGCAGCAAACCGGTCGCGATATGGTGCTTTGGCAGGGCAGCTGTATGGTTCACGAAACCTTTTCTGAGAAGAAGCTGGTGCAGCTGCAAATTACCCATCCTGAGGCCGAGATCATTGCGCACCCCGAGTGCGAGGCAGTTGTGCTGCGCCACGCCGACTTTATTGGTTCGACTACAGCAATGCTGAAGTATGCCCAGCAAAGCACCAAAACCGAGTTCATTGTCGTGACAGAACCCGGCATCATCCACCAAATGGAAAAACAGGCCCCTGGGAAAGCGTTTATTCCGGCACCGCCGATCGCCAACTGCGCCTGCAACGAGTGCCCCCACATGCGGCTTAATACCCTAGAGAAACTCTATCTGGCCATGAAAACTCGCCAGCCCGAAATTACCCTCGACCCTGATATCCAGCGTCAGGCGCTCAAGCCAATCCAGCGCATGCTGGAGCTGAGTGCTTAGAACTGG
>JBBSLR010000546.1:0-2629 GCA_038255045.1 Phormidesmidales cyanobacterium | reverse complement strand
TAACATTTCAAATTGTTCATCTAGATAAACTTCTTCCGGCCAGGGTAATCCTATAGAATCGTTGCGATATTGCCGTTCTCTCTCTGCCATACCCATGAGTTCAACGCTCCACCCCTCCGGGGATACCCGGCCCGCAGCTCAAACCGACCAAGCTAGCCCTTCCACCCCCATGGATGACCAGCCCTCCCGGCAAGACTTGCTGCTGCGCCATCGGCTGCGGGTGGTCGAAGACCTCTGGGAAAACGTGCTTGAGCACGCCTGCGGGCCAGAGCTGCTCAAGCTGCTCCAGCAGCTCAGGCAGATGTGCTCCCCCGAGGGCCAAGCCCCCACCGCCGCAGAGGCCCGAGTCAAGGCCGTGGTCGATGTGGTCGAAGCCCTAGATTTAGAAGACGCCATCCGCGCTTCCCGCGCCTTTGCCCTCTACTTTCAGCTGATCAATATTGTTGAGCAGCACTACGAACAGCGGGGGCAGCAGCAGCAGTATCGGGCCGCCTACGAAACCTCAGAGCTATCCCAGCGCACGGGTTTTCCTTCCTTTGGCAGTTCTACTCCCAACGGCAGCGAAGGGGCCGGCTACTCAGACAGCAAGAGCAGTTTCTTTCAGGCCGACCTGCTCAGCCGCAGCATTGCCGAGCCTCTCGGGGGCCGCAAAGAGGCCGGCACCTTCCACTGGCTGTTTCCCACGCTAAAACGGCTCAACGTTCCCCCCCAGGTGATTCAAAACCTGATCGATCAGCTCGACGTGCGGCTGGTGTTTACCGCCCACCCCACCGAGATCGTGCGCCACACCATTCGCGATAAGCAGCGCCGCATCGCCAGCATTTTGCGCCAGATGGATCAGGCCGAAGAAAGCGCCCAGGGTCTGGGGCTGGCCTCATCGTGGGAAATGGAAGAACTCAAGGACGAGCTCACCGAGGAGATTCGCCTGTGGTGGCGCACCGACGAGCTGCACCAGTTTAAGCCCTCGGTGCTCGACGAGGTTGACTACACCCTGCACTACTATAACGTGGTGCTGTTTGAGGCCCTGCCCCAGCTCTACCAGCGGTTTGACCGGGCGATCGCCACCACCTTTCCCGAGCTAGACCCGCCCCGCCACCGCTTCTGCCAGTTCGGCTCCTGGGTCGGCTCCGACCGCGACGGCAACCCGTCGGTCACCCCCGAAGTCACCTGGAAAACCGCCTGCTACCAGCGCAACATGGTGCTGAGCAAGTACATCGCCTCGGTCGATAAGCTGACCGAGCTGCTCAGTCTGTCGCTGCACTGGAGCGAGGTCTTGCCCGAGCTGCTGGAGTCGCTTGAGCAAGACCAGGTGAAAATGCCCGACATCTACGACGAGCTGGCGATTCGCTACCGCCAAGAACCCTACCGGCTCAAGCTGGCCTACATCAAGCAGCGGCTGATCAACACCCACGATCGCAGCCAGCGCCTGTACAACAGCGACCCCTTTGCCGACCATTCCAGCGACCCGGTGGGTGCCCCCATCTATCGCTACGGCCAGGAGTTCTTAGCCGAGCTGCGGCTGATTCAGCGCAACCTCGAGGCCACCGGCCTCAACTGCCAAGACCTCAGCACCCTGATCTGCCAGGTCGAGATCTTTGGCTTTAACCTGGCCCAGCTCGACCTGCGCCAGGAGAGCACCCGCCACTCCGACGCCCTCGACGAGATCGCCCAATACCTGCAAATTTTGCCCCAGCCCTACAGCGACCTACCCGAGGCCGAAAAAATTGCCTGGCTGATCAGCGAGCTTCAGACCCGCCGCCCCCTCACCCCCCGCGAGCTGCCCTTCTCCGACAAAACCCGCGAGACCATCGCCACCCTGCACATGGTGCGCCAGCTCCATCAAGAGTTTGGCCCCGACATCTGCGGCAGCTACGTGATCAGTATGAGCCACACCGTCAGCGACCTGCTGGAGGTGCTGCTGCTGGCCAAAGAAGCCGGTCTCTACGACCCCGCCGCCGAGCTCAGCACCATTCAGCCCGTGCCCCTATTTGAGACCGTCGAAGACCTCCAGCGCGCCCCAGCGGTGATGGATGCCCTCTTCCAAATTCCCCTGTACCGCAACCTGCTCGAAGGGCAGGCCAATCGCCCCGCCGACTCTGGCCCCGGCAGCGTGGCCACCCCCCGAGCCGTGCCCCTGCAAGAGGTGATGCTGGGCTACTCCGACAGCAACAAAGACTCGGGCTTTCTCAGCAGCAACTGGGAGATCCACAAGGCTCAGCAGGCCCTGCAAACCACCGCCGAGCGCTACGGCGTTTCCCTGCGCATTTTCCACGGGCGGGGCGGTTCGGTGGGGCGCGGCGGCGGCCCCGCCTACGAGGCGATCTTGGCCCAGCCGGGGCGCAGCATCAAAGGCCGCATCAAAATCACCGAGCAGGGCGAGGTGCTGGCCTCTAAGTACAACCTCGCCGACCTGGCCCTCTACAACCTCGAAACCGTCACCACCGCCGTCATCCAGGCCAGCCTGCTGAGCAACAGCGTTGACGACATTCAGCCCTGGAAAGAGACCATGGAGGAGCTGGCAACGCGATCGCGCTCCCACTACCGCCAGCTGATCTACGAAGACCCTGACCTGGTCAACTTCTTCCATCAGGTCACCCCCATTCAAGAGATCAGCCAGCTGCAAATCAGC
>JBBSLR010000545.1:0-2637 GCA_038255045.1 Phormidesmidales cyanobacterium | reverse complement strand
TGGCGGCTTTGATCGAATCGTCATCGCGGCGGCTGCCGCCGGGCTGCACCACAGCGCGAATACCCGCAGCGGCGGCGGTGCGGACAGAATCGTCAAAGGGGAAGAAGCCGTCGCTGGCGAGAACGGCACCCTGCGCTTTTTCACCAGCCTGAGCTAGGGCGATACTGACGGAACCCACCCGGTTCATCTGCCCCGCGCCAATGCCGAGGGTCTGCTGCTGGTGAGTCACCACGATCGCATTGGATTTCACATGCTTCACCACCCGCCAGGCAAACAGCATTTCCGCCAGCTCGGTCTCGGTGGGCTGGGCCTCGGTAACGATCTGCCAGGTGGCGGGGTCGTCGCGGTGGGTGTCGGGGGCTTGCAGGAGGAAGCCCCCCGCGATCGCATTCACCACCTGCCCTGGCCCGGTCAGCAGATCCCCTAGCACCAGCACCCGCAGGTTTTGCTTTTTGGCCAGAATGTCTTGGGCGGCAGCATCGCACCCCGGCGCAACGATACATTCCAAAAACGTGCCCGTCAGCTGCTGGGCGGTGTCGGCATCAATGGCGCGGTTGAGCACCACAATGCCGCCAAAGGCCGAGACATCGTCGGCATCGTAGGCGCGGCGGTAGGCGCTAGCTAACGTATCGCCCATCCCCACACCGCAGGGGTTGGTGTGCTTGAGCACGGCGGCGGCGGGGCGATCTCCGGGAAATTCGGCAATGATTCGCCGCGCCGCTTCGAGATCTACCAGGTTGTTGTAGCTGAGCTCTTTGCCCTGGAGCTGCTCTGCCCCGGCCCAGCCCGTGGGGATGGCACCCGTGCGATACCACGCCGCCGTCTGGTGCGGGTTTTCGCCGTAGCGCAGGGTGGCCTGCTGGCGACCGGTCATGGCCCACTGCTGGGGTAGCGCGTCTGGTTCAGCGGTGCCCAGTTCACTAATGGATTGGGTGAGGTAGGTGGCGATCGCCTGGTCGTAGCTGGCCGTGTGCCAAAACGCCGCCCGCGCGCACTCCTGGCGAAACCTTAGCAGCACCTGGCCCTGGTTGGCCCGCAAAGATTCTAGGTAAGGCCCATACTGCTCGGCGCTGCACAGCACCGTCAGGTGGGCGTGGTTTTTGGCCGCCGCCCGCAGCATCGCTGGCCCGCCAATGTCGATATTCTCAATCGCATCGGCCAGGGTCACGTCTGCCTTGGCGATGGTCTGCTCAAAGGGGTAGAGATTCACCACCACCAGATCGAGCGGGCGGATGCCGTTGTCGGCCAGGTCTTTTTGGTCTGCGGCCAGGTCTTGCCGCGCCAAAATGCCGCCGTGGATTTTGGGGTGCAGCGTCTTTACCCGCCCGCCGAGGATTTCGGGGGAGCCGGTGTAGTCGGAAACTTTGGTGACGGGGAGGTTGGCGGCGGCGATCGCCTTGGCCGTGCCGCCGCTGCTAATCAGGTCAAAGCCAAACTCTTCCACCAGGGCTTTGGCCAGCGCCTCTAGCCCAGTTTTATCCGATACGCTCAACAGTGCCAGGCGCGCCATAGCTCTCTAGTCCTCGATTTTGCAGACCCCTACTATACCGAAAAGCCCGTCTCCCCCTCCCCCACTTCCCCCCCCTCCTCACCTCCCCACTTCTTCACCTCCCCACCTCCCCACCATGGCACCATGACAAGGCTTGCCTCACCGGAGGATGATATCAATTGCTCAGCTCAAACCTCGGTGGGCCACTACTATGGGCGGCGATCGTGACTAGACGACCAGAGCTAAAGACCCAGCGCCTCATTTTGCGCCTGGGCACAAACGACGACATTGCCGCGATTTTGCACTACTACCGGGTCAACCGCGCCTATCTGGCACCCTTTGAGCCGCAGCGCCCAGAGAGCTTCTACACCCGCGACTTTTGGAAGAATGTGCTGGCCTCGCGGGCCACTGACTTTCACACGGGCTATGCGGTGAAGCTGCTGATGTTTTTGCAGGCCGAGCCTGGACAGGTGATTGGCACCATCAACCTCAACACCCTGGTGCGCGGGGCGCTGCACGGGGCCACCCTGGGCTATGGCCTGTCGGCGCAGCACCAGGGCCAGGGCTACATGACCGAAGCGGGCCAGCGCCTAATTGCCTACGCCTTTGACGATCTCAACCTGCACCGGCTGATGGCCAACTACATGCCCCACAACCACCGCAGCGCCAACGTGCTGAAGCGGCTGGGCTTTGCGATCGAGGGCATTGCCCGCGACTATCTTTTCATCAACGGCCAGTGGCAAGACCATGTGCTGACCAGCTTGGTCAACCCCAGCTGGCAAATGCCAGAGCCATAGCCCTAGGATGCCGACAAAAACCGCCCGCAAAGTAACTCTGCGGGCGGCTCACATCAGCAAAATTTGTGACTACGCAGCCTGGCGGCGGGGGCGCTTGCGCTCAGACTTTTTCTTAAAGCCGATCGCCTGGGCTTCGTTGCTGTCGGAGCCAAACTGGCCGCGTACGCATTCTTTCATGGCTAGCACGGCGTTGTGGAACTCCCACTCGGCGAGGCGGGCGGCGTCGGTGGCGGCTTTGGCGATCGCGAGCTTTTCGGTTTCGGCCTGCTGACGAATGCGCATTTGGTTGTGGGCCAGCTGTAGGGCGTCGGGGGTGGCTTCGGCGCGGACGGTGCTGTAGGTGGGGATGGT
>JBBSLR010000544.1:0-2643 GCA_038255045.1 Phormidesmidales cyanobacterium | reverse complement strand
CTCCGTCGATGATCAGCAGCTTGCGGTGCGATCGCGAGTTGTAGGTCAGCGGTGCGCGCCAGTTGGGTTTGCGAAAAAACTGGATCTCAATACCGAGATCGCGTAGCCGCTGCCAGTACTCAGCGGGCATGGCCTCGGTGCCGTGGTGGTCGAGCAATAGCTGTACCCTCACCCCGGCCAGGGCACGCTCAGCCACAGCCTCGGCGAAGGCATCGGCCCGGCGGCCCGGCGTCATAAAGTAGGTCTCGTACTGAATCAGCTGCTCGGCCCCGGCGATGGCGGCCTCGCGGGCGGCGAAGATATCGTCGATATCGTGCCAAAAGTCGGTCAGGCGGCCCGTGGTGGCCGTAGAGTTGGTCAGCCCCACCAGGGCGAGGTCAAACTTGGGGTCGTCAAAGGCGGGGACATTGGCGATCGCATAGTCAGACTCAACCCGAAATATGCCCCTCAGGTAGAGAAAACCGCCGATGCCCAGGCCCAGCCCCACCATGCCTACCAGACCCAACAGCCAGGGCAACGGAGCAGCCTGACGTTTAGCAGACTTGTCTTGAGGCGGAGAAGAACGGCGCATGGGCAGTGGGGAGTAGGACAAACCAACACCCTACTTTAGCTATCAATCGCTATCAATCGGTTTAAATCCACCTCCCGAGGCGGAATAGTTGGGATGCCAGATCACGGGTTTGCCCAGCACCGTATACCCACCACCTGCTGCTCAGCCTCGCGCTGGCAGCAATCGGCTCAGCACTGCGTAGATCACCAGCGCCGACAGTACGCCGTTGACGGGCACAATGCCCCAGCCCGCCTGGCCGGTAAAGTAGGCGATCGCCGAAGCCACCCCGTAGGCTATTACCCCGGCCCAGTTAAAGGCGGGCTGCGGCTCGCTCAGCGCCGGAAACTGCTCGCGGCGGTTGACCCAGTAGTCGGCCATGATGATGCCGCCAATGGGCGGAATAAACGTGCCCAGCAAAATTAAATACTGCACCAGGCCCTCGTAGATGCCGCCCCAGGCCATAAACAATGCGATCGTCGCGCCACCGAGCACAAACAGCGTGCGGCGACTGCTGCGAAACATATTTGACCCGGCGATGGAGAAGGCGTAGATGGTGTTGTCTTGGGTCGTCCACATATTCAAAAAGAACAGCACCAGGCCGCCAATCAGCAGCCCCTGCTGGGCCATCACCTGCACAATGTCGGGTTCGCCGTAGACCTTGGCGCAAAACGCTCCCGAAAAAATCAAAAACCCGTTGCCCAAAAAGAACGCAATCAGCGTGGCGATAAAGCCCGCCTTGCCGTCTTTGGCAAACCGGCTCCAGTTGGTGGCCTGGGTGCCCCCCGACACAAAGGTACCGACGATGATGGTGATCGCCGCGCCTAGGGGCAGCGGGTCGGCAACGGTCGCCGCCTGCAGGCCCGCAAAGCCGCCCACATCCCTAGCGGCGATGGTCAAACTGATCGCCATCAGCAGCACCATAGCGGGCACCGCCAGCCGACTCAGCCAGTCCATCGCCTTATAGCCAAAGTAGGCGGTCGAGCAAAAGGCGTAGGTAAAGAACAAAATAATCAGCCAGTTCCACGACTCGGGCACCCCCGCCAGGGTGTTGAGCAGGGTCGCCATCAGCGCCGAACCCCAGGCATACCAGCCAATCTGTGTAAAGCCCAAAATAAAATCGACCCAGCGCGAGCCCACGTTGCCAAAGCTAAACCGCGCCATCAGCACCGTAGATAGCCCGGTTTCGCCCGCAATGTAGCCCAGCAGCGCCGCGTACAGGCCCAAGATCAAATTGCCGATGACAATTAGCCCCACCAGGTTGGGCCAAAACTGAAACGAGGGGCCGACCAGCCCCCCGGCAAACAGAGTGCCAGAGTAGAGGGTAAAGCCCGCCAAAATCGGAGCCAGGGAAAGCAGCGATCGCCGCGCCCCTGCCGGTACGGGGCTGAGGGGATAGTCTTCGGTGGCCTTGGCTGGGCTGCTCAGAGTCGGTTCGGTGGTGATAGACATAGGTGCCAAAAAGCGCTGTGTGAACCCATTGTAAGGATAGGTCAGAGGGCAAAAAGTATTCCATTCAACATTCTTTTAGCCGCGCTCTTGCCGCTGTCACCATCCCTAGCTAGAGTCTCTGGGGAACTGACAGCAAAAAGCATCCCTGGCTATAGCCAGGGATGCTTTTTGGGTTGGCTCACTGTAGTGGCCCTACAGCACCGCTAGGCTGCCCGCTGCGGCGGCGCTAATGGCCGAGACGGTGGCGGTGGCAAAGATCCACCAGGCGGCGGTTTCGGCGGTCTTGCGGGTGTCTTCGACCTGCTGATAGGCCTGGTGCTTGATCTCCGCCAGGCGGTTTTCAACGGCGTGCTCCAGCTGTTCGGCTTTGCTTAGAGCCGTGTCGCGCACATCTTCGACCTGGCCAACGAGGCGATCGGCATCGGCCTCTGAGATCGCGTCGTGGGAGCTGAGCAGCGCCACCAGGGTGCCGCGATCAACCTGGCCCAGTCGCACCCGCAGCGACTCTAGACCGGCCTGGGGGTCGTCCATCAGCTGCTGTAGGTCGCGGCGAATGCCGTAGTAGTCTAGCTCTGGGCGACCGAGGGATTCGAGGTAGCTGCGCACCCGGGCAAAAATGCTGCGCACCGCGGAGCTAACGCGTT
>JBBSLR010000543.1:0-2650 GCA_038255045.1 Phormidesmidales cyanobacterium | reverse complement strand
ATGGAGAGACCCAGCCCAGCGCCTTCGGCGGTGTCGGGGGGCAGGTTGCGGCCCCGGTAAAAGTGGTCAAAAATGCGGGGCAGATCGACCTGAGAAATACCGATGCCGGTGTCGCGCACCTCGATTTCGGCGCAGTCGCTGGCGCGGCGGGCAGTGACCCACACCCGCCCCCCGCTGGCGGTGTATTTGAGGCTGTTGTTGAGCAGAAGAATCATGATTTGCCGCAGCCAGCTCTCGGGGCAGCTAACCAGGGGCAGCTGGCGGGGAATGGTGTAGGCCAGCGCCACGCCCTTTTCTGCGGCCAGGGGCTGGTAGGTGCTCACCACTGGCGGCACGGTTTCTGCCAGGCTCAGCGGAGTAGGCTGGGTTTGATTGAGACTGGTCTCGACCTGCAACAGGTTGAGCACGCCGCTGATCAGGGCACTCTGGCGATCGCACTCGTGGCTAATCATCTCCATGTAGCGCTGGCGCTGGGGGGGCTTGAGGTGGGGCGAGTCGAGCAGCGTCAGGGCGGTTTTAATGGTGGTCAGGGGGGTGCGTAGCTCTTGGCCCACGGTGTTGAGAAAGTCATCCTTCAGCCGCAGGGTGTTCATTAACACCTCGTTTTGCGATGACAGACTGGCGGTGCTCAGCGCCTGACGGCGATAGGTAGAGGCCGACTGGCGCAGGTGCTCTTGGCGTTTGAGCTGCCAGTTGAGCCAGCGGTCAACCAGGGTTAGGTAAGCCGGGGTGGCGCTGGGCTGAGGCCCCTGGCGCACCAGCTCGGCCACATCACCGTCAATATTACCCCCGGCGACCCCTTGACCAATCGGGTGGTGAATGGCGCGCGCCACCGTGGCCACCAGGTCAGGGTTCACCGAGCAGCACACCGAAAGGTACGACGAGCGGGCCGTTAGGGCCTCATCAATTTGAGCCAGGCCGTCGTCATCATCGGCCTCGCCCTGGCCCTCTCGCCCCTCGGCGGCGGCGGTCGCCGACAGGGGCTGGAGGCGGTGGGCCACCACCATGGCCGTAAACACCTCAGACTGCACCACGACAAAGTAGTCGCCCCGCCAGGCCTCATTCAAAGGCACAATCACCTCCGAAGAGTCGCCTGCGATCGCGGGCCGGTCAGCCTCTAGACGCAAAAATCGAAACACCCGATAGGGCGATGCCAACCCCTGGCTATAGCGCAAAATATCTTCATTCCAGACGCTGCCGGTGGGCAGCTTCACCAGCAGGTGAGCCTGAATATTGTTGGCTTCGAGAAATTCTACGGTAGATTGCAGAATTGCTTTAAACCCTTTGGGTTTATCCTGTACATAGTCTGGCGAGGCTGCACTGAGCTGAAGCAGCCGGTACAGCGACACCTCTTGGTCTTGGTAAGACTGCATGGTGCTCCAATGGGCCGGGGCCAGGCTAGGGCCAATCGCATGGTAGATCGGCACTAGCACCTATTAGAGTATCTTTAACCACCAAAGATGACGGCGCGAATGTTGCGTGTTTTCACATAACGCCGCCATTTTGGGCAGAATAGTTACTCTGTATACCGTTTTTCGAGAAAGTGGCGGGCCTGTTCGCGATCGTCGAAGTGGATTTTTTCGGTGCCGAGGATCTGGTAGTCTTCGTGACCCTTGCCCGCGATCAAAATGCCGTCGCCGGGCTGGGCCATGGCGATGGCGGCGGCGATCGCAGTAGCGCGATCGCCCACCACCTGATCCTCGTCCAACTCCGCCGAAATCCCCGCCACCACATCTCGCAAAATCTGCTCGGGGTCTTCGGTGCGGGGGTTGTCGGAGGTGACCACGACAGCGTCGGCCAGTTCGTAGGCAATGCGGCCCATCTGGGGGCGCTTGGTGCGATCGCGATCGCCGCCGCAGCCAAACACGCAGATCAGCCGCCCCGGCACAAAGGGCCGCGCCGCCGTGAGAGAATTCTTCAAACTATCCGGCGTGTGGGCGTAGTCTACAATCACGCTGATGTCTTGGGCCTCAGACACCTTGACCTGCTCCATGCGCCCCGGCACGCCGCCAAAGCCCGGTAGCGCCGCCGCGATGGTGTCGAGGGCAACGCCCAAGCGCAGCGCCGCCCCCACCGCCGCCAGCAAATTCTCTAGATTAAACTGCCCCACCAGCGGCGAGCTAAAGGGCACGGTGCCCGCCGGAGTTTTTAGCGTTCCCGTCACCCCGTTGGCCTGGTAGGTGAGGCCGCCCGTGTATAGGTCAGCGCTGGAGTTCTGGGTGCTGTAGGTCCACACGCGATCGCTCGGCAGCTGGGCCACCAGCCTTTCGCCGTAGGGCGTATCGACATTCACCACCGCCCGCCCCGCCAGATACCCCTCGCTAAACAGCAGCGCCTTAGCGTTGAAGTAGTCTTCCATATCGCTGTGGTAGTCGAGGTGGTCTTGGGTGAGGTTGGTAAACACCGCCACCTCAAAGGGGCAGCCCCACACCCGTTTCTGCGCCAGGGCGTGGGAGCTAACTTCGAGCACCGCGTAGCGACAGCCCGCATCGCGCGCTTTGGCCAGTTCGGCCTGGAGTTCGACCGCAAAGGGGGTGGTGTAGAGAGCGGTTTGCTGATGGCCGGGCCAGCGGGTGTAGAGCGTCCCCAGCAGGGCCGTGGGCTGCTGCGCCGCATTCAGCAGATGCTCAATCAGGTGGGTGGTGGTGGT